>CAZASC010000354.1:0-2684 GCA_964487695.1 uncultured Victivallales bacterium | reverse complement strand
CAATTCCAGACATTCTGAACGAACAGAAGAAATCCGGATGGTCGCGGCCCCTCTATGTGCTTCGCAGAGGATTGAAAACCATCTGCGGTTATCTCGAAAGAGATGGTGGTGGATATGCGCTATTATCCAGCGCATATGGGTACGGATCAACCGTCACATTCGGCAAGGATGAACTCAACGCTCTATGGCGCGTTGGTTGCGTTCTTGTTGCAGTTTAGGAATGTTTTCGGGAGCGCCAGCATGCCCGCGATGTAAATATGGCCATAATGGCATTCATCTATTGCACCGCGGATATGGCTTTAGGCGTGTATAAACCTTTTCGTTCCAGTACGCGAGAGTAATTTTGGCCATTTCCGAAATTCTCACCTGCAAACGTCGTATTCCGCGATAAGCTCTGTCTCATTCCGGCGGGTTTCAAGTGCGCCGGATTTGCGAGGGATGCGCATGAGAGATTCCAGCACTCATTTACGAACAATTGTGAATCAGGATGGCGCTGTCATTCTGAATTCCACTGCGGGGACGATCACAACGCTCAATTCAACGGGAGCGTTTGTGTGGCAGGGTTTAGAGCGCGGCGAAAGTGCGGACGTGATTGCACAAAATCTGGCGCGTGATACCGGCGAAGAAGTAGCCGTAATTAGAAATGACCTTCTGGGATTCATTGACTCCATGAAAAAGGCAAAGCTGCCTACCTGTTAAGGCATAGGCGGGACGCCGATACCGATACTCGTTGGTTTGCCGAAAGGAGACCTCGATGAAGCGTCTTGTTTTAGAAGGCTGGATTCTGTTGCTCTACTTCGAGTGGATCATGCGGTTCCGTGCATTCAAGACTCTGCAATGGATCGTAGGCCGGGAGGCTGTACTCGCGATTGCCTCGCCTCGATTAGTCCCGAAAGGGAAACTGTGCGAAGCGATGGATTTTGCCTGCGTGTTTTATCCGAAGCGCGTGCTTTGCCTGCAGCGATCCGCTGCGACGACGATGCTTCTGCGGCGTCATGGATGGAGCGCCGAGATGGTGATCGGCGCACAGGTCCTTCCTTTTCGGGCTCATGCCTGGGTAGAGGTAGACGGCACCGTCGTCAACGATAAGCCCTATGTCGCGGATATCTTTCAACCGCTGGAGCGCTGTTGAGCAGGAGGGCGTCATGAGCATACTCTTCGGAATTCGCAAACGGCACGACGACATCGTTCATAACCGGCAATTGCACGGGCTTGGCGGCGCCACATTACGATATGCGCCAGAGGATACATTTGCGGTCGCGGATGGATGTGTGGGGATGGGATTTCAGCCTTATGCCACAACAAGCCGGTCCGCCCTTGAGCAGCAGCCGCGACGTGACCATACAGGAAATGTTCTTACCTTCGACGGACGACTCGATAACCATGAAGCCCTGCGCGAGACCCTGCATGTCGAAAACGCGGCGGCCACGGATTCAGAGCTGGTTCTCGCGGCCTACCGGCAATGGAACGAAGAGTGTTTTCGCCGCTTCGTCGGAGATTGGGCGCTCGCGTTGTGGGATGCGAGAAGCAGGCGCCTGTATCTGGCGCGTGATCACGCCGGAACGAGGACGCTCTATTTCCAGGAACGAGACGGATCTCTGGTGTGGGCGACCTATGTCGATACCTTCTTTGCCAACAACGCGGTGCAAACAGTGGACGAAACCTATGTGGCTGCGTACCTGGCCGGTGCACCAAGGTGGGAAAGAGCGCCCTACGCAAATATTCGCGCGGTGCCTCCAGCTCATGTTCTTATCGCGAGCGAACGCGGTCTGACGCTGAAGCGCCATTGGAGTTGGATAGCGGAGGACCGTCTCCGCTATAAAAGTAGCGGCGATTACGACGCGCACTTCCTTCATCTCTTTGGACAATCGGTAGCACGGCGTGCCGCACAGGGAGAACCCATCCTGGCCCAACTGAGCGGCGGCATGGATTCAACCTCCATCGTCTGCATGTCGGACCACTTACGCCGGCAAGCTGATCCGCACAGCATTCTCCTCGATACGGTTTCCTATTACGACGATTCGGAACCGTCGTGGAATGAGAAGCCTTACTTCACCGTCACCGAAGCCCACCGTGGACAAGTTGGTTTCCACGTCAATGTCTCGATCCCTCGTCGCAGTTTCCAGCCTGTCGCTGGCGCGACAGGCGAAATATTCTACCGTTGGCCCGGTTTCGATAAGGAGTCCTGGGAGCATGAGCAACGGTTTTATGAGCAACTCCAGCCATATGGCTACCGCATCCTTCTCTCCGGCATTGGTGGTGACGAATTGCTGGGCGGAGTTCCCACCCCGATCCCGGAGTTGTCGGACACGCTGGCGACCGGAGACCTTGTGGGGCTGTTCCGCAAGGCGACGCGATGGTGCGTAAAGACACGTACTCCCGTGTCCCACATGCTCGCAGATGTTTTACGCTCAACCTGCGCTCTGTATCTTCCCATGCGTTCAGACCATGTGACACCTCCTTCATGGATGAGCCTGCGGCTGAACCGGTTGTTGGAGGAACTGCCTTCGCATGGTTTGACTTCAGAACACCTTTTCGGCCTACGTCCGTCCACCATCTTCGCTGGACACGCGTGGTTTTCCGTACTGGAGTCCCTGCCAAGCCACAATCCAGAGTTCTTCTCCCGCTATGAGTATCGCTATCCCTATCTGGACAGAGACCTGGTTGATTTCCTGCTTCGCGTT
>CAZASC010000353.1:0-2801 GCA_964487695.1 uncultured Victivallales bacterium | reverse complement strand
CCAGTAAACTGCAAGCAAGTGTTGCGTCGACCTGTTGAACTCGCACGGTTTTACGTCCACGTGGACTGGATTTGTAAACACTTGCCGACATTCCGGTACCGATTCGAGAATTATCGCGAGTTGCGGCAGCAGGTTTCACGATTGAAGCGCCCGGTCGCCGGACTTCAAGGTCGGAACAAAGATTGCCGAAAGCAATTCCGGAATAACGCAGAAACCGCCGACCGATCCTGAAGAAGTTTTCTAAGCCCTTCAACCCTAAAGAAGACTGACGTTCAGTGTGGTTCTACAATGGCGGAGCCCATCATATGTCCGCGCCCGCTTCCATCGGTTCATGTTTGCACGGCTGGAGTTAAGGACATTATCGCTGGTTCCCGACAAGTGCAGAGCTCCGAGGAGTGTCTTGCTCCGGTGCAACCGGGCCGATATATTTGGCCAAATCTCGCATCGCGATGACTTTATATCGATTCTTGTGAAGAAACTCCATATACTGCGCAAAGAGTTGAGGTGGCGTTGTTACCCACGGATGCTCGTAATCCGGAATGCCATGAAATATCAGAACGACAATCTTGCCATCGCGGGCCTGCTTCATCGCATCGAAAACGCGACTGGGGTCGGTTCCATTCGCGTTGAAACCGGGAACCAGAAGTGGATTATCCGATAGCGGATCGTATGCCCTCTCGCTACCTATGCGGGCGAAGACGTATCCTCGTTCGGTCAGAACATCCAAGTCTTTGGAGCGAGCATCGTAGCCGGGGTAAGCGAAGGTAACCGGTTTGCGAATGCCATAGACTTTACATTTGTCTTCAATATAAGCCAGCGATTCATGGAACTGATCACGAGACATTTTGCTGACGTGAGTATGAAAAGCCGTGTGGTTCCCTATTTCAAATCCCATTCGGTCAAGATGCTGGACCTGTTCCCAGGACATGTACTTCGTCTTGTCATTGAAGTTCGGTGGAAATTCGCAAATATAGAATGTGGCACCAAACTTATATTTGTGCAGGATGGGCGCGGCGAAGACCGCCTGCGTAACTGGCGCGTCGTCAAAAGTGAGGACGACCAACCGGCCAGGTATAGGACGGCGCAAGCGTGGCAGCGCCGCCCGGACCGGACGGGGGGTTGGCCCAGCGCCGAGGGTGAAGAGCTGTGCTGTGACTTCCGCGGGGGTGCGCTCTGACCCATCACTCGCCGTGGAGAGCCATGCTCCGTCATTCCCAGGATCGGGCACAGCAGAATATGGAACGCCGGCCTTGCGAAACGAGGTTGAAGCAGTTGGCAGTGCCGTAGACAATAACTGCAACGGCAAAAGCAGACCTATCATCCAGCGGGTTATGAGAAATCGAAAAATCATGAGTGGCACCACCATTAAATGAAGGTAATCTTCGCCGGCAGAGCCGGGTCCTCATGATTTGCCGCATGAGGCGGCCAGGACAAAAGCGCCCGATGAGGAGAACGGCGCGATGATCGCTTTCATGCATCCGCCGTTTAGATGCAGACATCTCCTGAAGTGACTTTCTTAGCGTTCGAAAGCTACCTTGCTTGGAGATAACTGCAGACGAACAACCGATTGGCCTGGCTGATCTGACTTCATCCCTTTGCATCAGGCAGAGTGCCTGCCCACTGGCAGATTGTCACTCTGCTTAATCGTCGGCTGAATCAGAAATGAAACTTGAGTGCAAGCTGTATGAGCCTCGGACTGATATCCGATGTAATTCGCCCGAAGCTTGCGCCGGCGCTCATCGATCCATTCGGATTTGACAGGTTGACGCGATTCAGTAGATTGAAGGCCTCCGCACGAAACTGAAATCCGGAGCCTTCAGTGACCCGGAAGTCCTTCAACATTGCGACATCGACATTGGCGTAACCAGGCCCGAACATCAGGTTTCTTCGCGCGTTCCCGAAGGTTCCCACCGGTTGGGTTGCAAACTCTGCCGTGTTGAAGTATTCCGCGATCTTGGCAGCATGCGAGCGGGATGTTGAAAGCTTCGGGTTGCCGAGGATATTGGGCCGATCCAGCCCAACGCCTGTGTGGGAGATATCCTGCCCGTCCGTGACGCTGAAGGGCAAACCAGTCTCTTCCTCGGTAAGTCCTGAAAGCTGCCATCCGGCGACCACCGACTTCAAGAACCAGTTTGGCGAAGTCAGGAGATAGGGAAGCTGCCACACCGCAGATGCGTTGAAGACCTGAGTACGATCGAAGTCGGAAAGGCTACGGTCAAATTTGAGATTGAATGGATTCGATGTCTCTGCAATCCCGGCGGCCGAATAGCGATCGAAGGATTTGGCATAGGTATAGGTTGACGAAATCACAATGCCGCCAGAATATTGCCGATTGAAGCTGAGCTGAAGCGCATTGTAGTTGGAAGCATTGCCGCTGATAAAGCGCTCGATGTTGGTGAGCTCTCCGGCATCGTAGGGCCGTGTGGAGTTAACGGGAGTTGAGGGCAAGGCAGGATTGTAGATACCGGCATTCATATCGTAAGCGAGGCCGAGCTTGCGGCCCAGGGTACCCACATACGCAGCTTGCATAATGGTCTTCCATGGTCCCTGGCGCTGCACAGAGAGATTGAATTGTTGGACATACCCGTTGCGTATGTAAGGATCGATGGACCACGCGCCGGATGGATAGACAAAATCCGGACTTGCAGAAGTGAGATTCTGCCGGTAGACGGTAACCGGATCGTTGACTCCGCCCTGATAGGCCGATCCCCAGGGCTTGGAAAAGCTCGCTGGATCGACCAGGGTAATATTCAACTCGAATGGAAGGTTCCCGTTCATATATTGCGAGAACTCAGCGTCAA
>CAZASC010000352.1:0-2963 GCA_964487695.1 uncultured Victivallales bacterium | reverse complement strand
AAAATTATGGCGCCCACACACACGACAATGGCGCCATAGGATGCGCCTTTTCCCCCTGAACACGCTGGTATAAAAATTGTGACGCTACGACGAAAAATGACCGAGTTATGAAGATTTGAAGATTTTTTACTCACTCACTGGACCGCGTAGCCTTGAAGGGCCGTGGCGTCCACTCTCCATCGCAGTCGATCTGTAGCTCGTCTCCAGGCTGTAGATACTGGTAACCCGGTGTCTGCCTTCATTTGTTGAACCCAAGTGGTGCGAGGGCGACCGCGTGGGCGACGCCATCCCTGTGGTACTCGACGACCTTCGTTGATGTCTCTGTGCAACGCCAGGGCTTGGTTCGCCGGAGTGTCTGAATCAAGTCTCACGACGTGACCGAACAGTGCGTGACGTTGACGTTGAATGATGGTTCCAATGTGAGGAAGACCTGTTTGTGTGGCAATCTCCACATTGCGAACCTTGTCATACCACTTAATGTTCATAATCAGGCGCTGATTGCGCATGTGGAAGGCTTGCAGCTTGGAGAGCTCACTTTTGTTCAGAGTCCATGTGTCAGAACCGTATAGAAGAACTGGAGTGACCAGTGAGCTGTAAAGACGTAGCTTTGTCTGCAGTGATAGGTGCTTCTGTTTCCAGACTGCTGCAAGATCGCGCATACAGCTTGACGCCATACCAATGCGACGTAAGCACTCCGTACGACATCCGCCAGGCGAGTCAATGAGGCTTCCAAGATAGGTAAACCTATCAACACCTTCCACTTCTTGACCCAGAACAGTAACTGTTGGTGCAGTTGAGCCAGCTCCAATGTTCTGGATTTTAGTTTTGGTCCAGGAGATGTGCAGGCCGAGTTTTGCGGATTCTTGCTCGATGTTTTGCAGCACTCTTGGCAATTGGTGGATGTCACTATCCACAACGGCTATGTCGTCCGCGTAGTCTGTGTCAGTGAACGTTGATCCTGATACGTTGATGCCACAGTTTATGAGTGCTCGCTTCAGAATCCAGTCAATCGCACGACAGAATATGGCTGGTGCTAAGACGCAGCCTTGCCGGACGCCAGAGATGGTGCTGAAAGGTTCAGAGAGATGTCCTTTCACCCTGACGCGTGACTGAGTACCGGTATAAAGGTCCTTGATTAAATCGAGGATAATTTGTGGAACTCCTGTCGAGCGCAGTGCTTTCCAGAGAGCAGCTCTGTCCACCGAGTCGAAGGCTGATTTCAAATCAACATATGCAACATACAGCGGTTGGTTGAATGCGCAATGCAATTCGGACAGCAGGCGGAGTGCTAGAATGGCGTCAACTGTAGAACGGCCTGCTGTGAAACCGGATTGTTGGCATCGACGATGCGATGTCAACAGTGGATTAATTCGAGCCAGAAGAATATGTGCGAACACTTTTCCTGGGACAGATAGAAGAGTAATAGGTCGATAGTTACTACATTGATCTTTTGCGCCCTTTCCTTTGTACAGGGATGTGATGATACCGTCTCTCCATTCTGCTGGGACATGACCAGTGCGCCAGATTCGGATAAAGAGCTCGTGAAGCACTTTGCTGGTTGTGGACAAGGCTGTTTTCAACAGCTCCGCAACTATACCATCGGCTCCTGCTGCTCGCCCATTCTTTAACTTCTTTATTGCACACTGGACCTCCTCTAGAGTAGGTGCATCAGCCGGAACCGAGTCATCTTCTTCTGCTACGTCGGCTTCCTGGTCCAGTTCGGGGCATGGGTCAGCAGGATGATGGTTGAGAGCTTGCTCGTAGTGCTCCTTCCAGCGAGCCATGACATCCTCGTCAGAGCGACAGACGCGACCATCAGTGTGAGATATGGGCATTGCATTACTGTGTGTTGGCTTTCCACAGAGAGTACGGATAGACCGGTATATGGGCTTTAAGTTATTTGTTGCGGCGGCTGTTTCAGCTTCTTGTGCGATCTTATTGTAGAAGTCTTCTCGGTCATCTCTGGCACGCAAGTCGAATGCTTTCTTCAGACGGTTGCGCTCACGTTTGTTTCCTGCGAGTACCGCACGACGCTTATTTGTGATCAACTCGCCTGCTTCCTTAGACAGCCATGGTTTGCGTAGCTTCATTTCGTGGCCGACCACAGTTGATGCCGTTTCTGTAATTACTTGACGAACTGATAACCACAGATCCTCAACGTCGTCTGGGAGATCTCCGAGAGCGGAGAATCTGTTTTGAAGTTCGATTTCATAGTGATCAGCGACCGTTGAGTCTGATTTCAGGCGATCGATGTCGTACTTGAGCATTCGTGGTTGTTTTCTTACTCTTGTGAGTCTGATGGAGATTCGCGCGACAACCAGTCTGTGATCTGTGTTTGCGGCACATTCTGCTCCACGGTGTACTCTATATGACCTGAAACAATCGCGATTACGTGTCAGCATGTGATCGATTTCTTTCTTCGTGACACCGTCATTGGACAGCCAAGTCCAGCGGTGAATGTCCTTCCTTCTAAACCAGGAGCCCACAGCTGAGAGGCCAAATGTGGCGCAGTATGACAAGAGGCGGTCGGAGTTGTCATTAGGTGTTCCTGAGCCAAATGGGCCGATGACGTGCTCGAATCCACTTCTTTCAGCGCCAGTGACAGCATTGAGGTCACCGAGGATGATGAGCTGGTCGTGGGTATGTACGGACTGTGTTAGTGAGTCGAGTTGTTGGTAAAAATTGTCCTTATCCGCGACAGTGGAGTCTTCTGTTGGTGCATAGGCAACGATTAGTGTGATGCAGCCGTGACGATGACCCATGCGAACATGCAATAGCCTATCGCTGATGGGCTGCCATTCCTTGATTGAGTTCGCAAGGCGCCGTTTGATGACAAGGGCTACACCACGATGCGACTGTGAGCCGCCTGAGTGATAGATCGTGTAGCCTTCAATTGTTTCGTTTCCGTTGTCCTTCAGTCTGGCTTCAGTGATACCAACAACATCGATGTCAAGGCGATGTAC
>CAZASC010000351.1:0-3068 GCA_964487695.1 uncultured Victivallales bacterium | reverse complement strand
ACCAGAGAAACGACTTTCATCTGCCGCCTGAGATCTTCCAGGCTCGACTGGCTGGTAACGTGAATCGTGACCGGTTCATTCGACAAAAGGTCAAAATAGTTATCTGAAAACCGGACATCCGCATCGCCAAAGGACACATAGACATCCCGCGCAAACACCCGTGAACTGAGCTTTACATCGAATCCATTGCCGACCTGCGCGATTTCAGCATTCACCGAAACCTGTGGCAGCTGAAGCTGCTTGTCCGGCAAAAAGAAGACGACGTTTGACGACACTTTTTGCCCATCCACGGTAAGATCGGCGACGCCAAAAGCTGTCGTCAGGTCTTCCGGGCCGTTGCTCCCAAGCTCCGTGAACGGCACGCGCAGATATACCTTGGACGCGAGAGGACTAATGTTCACAGGTTGCATAATTTCTCGAATAACGTGGCCCGAAAAATTCATAATCCGCAAATGAAGCTGCCCCTGCTCTGGTTGTGTCTTGTCTGAGACGACATACACTGCGAGCGATTTGTCTTCGATGTGCGGCGACACGAGTACCGGCGCATAAAATCTCCGCGCGTAGTATTGCAGGGCCTTCCATCGTCCGTAGTAATCAATGCTCGACCATGAAGCTACCGGCCAGCAGTCATTGAGCTGCCAGAAGATAGCCCCCATCGTGCGAGGCCGCTCCCGCCGGAAATACTCGGTGCCGGTCTTCACCGCTTCTGCCTGCAGAACCTGGCTGGCATAAAGAAATGAGGCAAAGTCCTTAGGCTCGCCGAAGTACCGCAGCATATAGTCGTGGATGATGCTGTTGCCGTCACTGTTCTTCTGATGCGCCAGCATGACCGGCGTAAAAATGCTGGTTCGATCCTGCGGCTCGGTAAACGATTTGATGGTCTTCATCTCAGGAAAAGACTGGAAACCATATTCGGAGACAAATCGCCAGTGGTGTTTCTCAAAGTCGCTGAAGTTGGCATTTCCATGCCATACGCTCCAATCATGGGTGTCTCCTGACTGAAAGCTGTTGCTCAGATCTTCATAATCCGCGCTCGGAGAACTTGGCCAATAAGGAGTCTCAGGATCGAGCCTGGCGGCGGTCCGACCCAGAATCCCGCTGAACTCGGTCAGGTAATCTTGCCACACGCGAAGGCGCGCTTCCGGAGGTAGGTTGTCGCGTCCATCCAAGTTGCGAACCATCTCCATCTCCATCTCGTTGTTTCCTGACCACAGCACAATGCTGGGATGATTGCGAAGCCGTTCGATCTGATACTCAGTCTCGCGCTCGACCTGTTGTTTGAAGCCGTAAATACCCGGCTGCTGATTGCTGAACATGAACTCCTGCCAGACCATCAATCCCAGTTCGTCGCACAGATCATAGAATTGTTGCGACTCGTAATAACCGCCGCCCCAAAGTCGGATCATATTCATATTGGCATCTTTTGCCGACTGCAAAATCCGTTGCTGCACCGTGGCTACGCGACTGGGAAAACTATCGAAAGGAATGACATCGGCTCCTTTCGCAAAGACGGGGATGCCATTCACGACAAACTCGAATGAGCGTCCCCACTGGTCCTGGTCCCGCCTCAGTACGACCGAGCGCAGACCGGCCTTGGCGTCCGCTTCGCCCGCAGGCTTTCCATCAATAACAACCTGTGCGTGAAACTGATAGATCGGTTGAGAGCCGTATCCAGCCGGATACCAGAGGCTTGGATGATCGACTTGAATCGGCAGATCAAAGTGATTGATCCCGGTATTCAGCGTCACGTTCTGCTCCACCTTCGCGGTGGCACTCCCTAAACCGTAGGTAAGAGTAAGATGCGCAGAAGCGCCGTGCGAAGCGATCACTTCTGTCTGAACATCCAGATGCGCTGAGGCAGCAGAGATATCCCTCTGCTCGACAAACAAATTTGAAATCCGCGCCTCATTCCACATTTCAAGATACACCGGGCGCCAGATTCCACTGGTCACAAAGCGGGGTCCCCAATCCCAGCCGTATTCATAGTCCGCTTTCCTAATGTAGTTTTTGGGAGCCGTGTGGGTGCGAGGCTGCCAAGGATCTTGCGCGGCGACCTCTTCCGCCGCTTTGATCGGCGAAGGGAAAATGATCAGAAGTTCATTGACTCCGGGCTTCAGCTTGCCTTTCACGTCGGTTCGCCACTCCCGGAACATATTGTCCGGCGACGCAATCTTCTGTCCATTCAGATAGACGTCGCACACTGCATCGAGGCCTTCAAAAGCCAGATCGAGATGCTCGTGTGCGAGCATTTGCGAATTTGCCTGTACCGTTGTCCGGTATTCCCAGCTTGCATTCTCGATCCATTGCAGTTCCGCTTCATTCATGCGGTAAAACGGATCGCCAATCAGCTTGTTGCGCAGCAGATCGAGGTGAACGTCCCCCGGTACGGTAGCGGTTCGCCACTCTGCCACAGGAGCGACTTTGCCGCTGTCATTGGCCGCATACTGGCGAAACTGCCAGCCGCTGTCGAGAGACATCTTTTCAAGTGTCTGTGCGGAGCCTGTAACAGTGAAGACATCTACAACGAAAATTAACCCGGCCAGCCAGGCACAAGTACGGATAAAGCGAATCATGCAAACTCCTCGGTCAGTGTGCGTACGGCGCATCGGCGAGCATGACGCAGAAAGGGGCAAGAGAGATCACGATTCTTCGCCCCTTCCGAAACGACGTATCTATTCTGTGGGTGTTAACAACACTAGCCGTTCGATGCTGGATAACGGCCCCCTATTGCTGAATCAACTGCCATTCCTTGTTTGTGTCACCAGAAGTGCATGACCATTGGGTCATCTGAACGCCACTACTCATCGAGCCGGTGTTATCCAGACACATCCCACTCGTGAGGTTCACGAAGTTGTAGAGACCGTTCGAAAGCAACACCGGCTTCCATTCCTCTTTGGCGCTGCCGCTTGCGTAGGTTTCGATATCGATGTCATTGGCGTTCCCGGCCCCGCCATTGATGTCGGTCCAGACGAGCGTAGGAGCATTGCCATTGAAGACGGCATCGTATCCGCCTGTGGCCGCGGCATTGAACTGCCATTCCTGGTAGCCCTGCTGAATTCCACAAGTGT
>CAZASC010000350.1:0-3454 GCA_964487695.1 uncultured Victivallales bacterium | reverse complement strand
AAGACGTGCTTGACTCTGTGTCTGGAATGGGTGTCTTCTGCCTGCAAAGCCGAAGAGATGGTGAGAAAGGCCAGAAGCAAGGGGAAGCAGCGCGCAAATACTCTCATAGTTTGGGTCCTCGTGAGGGAAGAACGTGCTTTGCAATTAGGCTGCCCCGAGGATGAAAACCCGATGACTTTGGGTTGAAAAAGAGATAAACAATGAGGATGGCCTGTGGATCTGCAACATTTAAGGGGCGAGAGTTTAGGAGGCGCTGTTTTCCGCGCCCGTTCGCAACCTCGGCGAGCTCACTCTAGACGTTGTACTCATCCATAGTTGTTTCCAGGGGTAGTCCGGATAGGCGACATCCATCCAGGCAGAACTCAAGCTCTTAGCTCAACACTTTCCTGATCCGGTGATAGTGTGAACTACGAGTGTCAAGTTGGAACGAAACTATGCCAAGCACGACCCGCGAATGCGGCCACAGGATCATCTACGGTGAGATTCCGTGCCGTGACGAGTGGCTGCTTATTTCAGACGTAGAGTATGACCGGTTTACAGGCACGGTGGACGCGGAGAGACTCTCCAGCGAAATGCTGCACATGCTGCTCTGTACGCGAAGGAATAGGGGCCGTCTCTCGCGTCAATGCGCCTGTCTAACTCCGGGTTCACTGTCAAGCCTTCAGTTACCGGTTGAGTAGTCGTCAAACGTTGTTTGTGCCGATATGTTACCCTACGAGTTTCGCAAGAGGGCGATTCGTAACTGTTCGGCCATTGAATAGCTGTCTCGACAACTCTTCTCATCTGGGAAGTTGCGTCTCGTCCCATCCACCGCCCAGCGCGCGAACCAGACCCACACTGGACTCGAACTGGCGAGTCTGCAGGTCGATTGCCGTCCGCTGATTCTGCAGCAGTGTAGCCTCCGCCGTCAGCACCTCAAGATAGCTGGTGACCCCGCCCTTGTAGCGCTGGTTGGAGAGATCGAAGGAGTGCTGCGCCGAGTCGACCGCTTTCTGCTCGACGCCCGACTCCTGCTCGAGGATCCGGAGGCCGGAGAGCTGGTCCTCAACATCGTTGAACGCATGGAAGACCGTATTCCGGTAGCCTGCGGCCTCGGCCTCGTAGTTGTGGCGGGCCTGGTCGGCGAGCGCATGGCGCTGCCCGGCGTCGAAGAGCAACTCCGTCGCCTGCGCCCCCAGTGTCCACAGCGCGCTGGGCCCTTGAATCCAGGTGCCGAAGTGGAGACTTTCAAAGCCGCCTTCCGCTCCCAGGCTGATGTTGGGATAAAAGGCGCTGACGGCAATGCCGATCTGCGCGTTGGCAGCGGCGGCGCGGCGCTCGGCGGCGGCAATGTCCGGCCGCCGCTCGAGCAGCTGCGAAGGTACGCCTACGGGCACCTTGGGCAGTTGCAGATCGAGCGGCGAGGGCGGAACGCTGAACTCCGACAGCTTGTAATTGGCAATCGTGCCGATCGCGTGCTCAAACTGTGCGCGAGCAACTCCCACGTCGATCAGTTGCGCGCGCACTGTCTCGAGCTGCGTTCGCGCTTGAGCAACGTCCGCATCGGTGCCGATGCCGCCGACCATCCTTCGCTGGGTAAGGTCGAGCTGCTTCTCAAGATCGGCGACCGTGGCATTGAACAGCTTGATCTCTGAATCCAATCCGCGCAGTTGAAAGTAATCCGCCGCCATCTCGGCATGAAGGCTCAGATCCACATTCGCGATATCCGCGGCGCTGGCCTGTGCGTTTTCGCGCGCAGCTTCAACAGTGCGGCGAATGCGACCCCAGAAGTCCGGCTCCCAACTGGCCTGGGCGTCAACCACCAGGTCGTTGTAGTCAATCGGCTTGGTTGCTGCGTAATCAGGCCCGTTCTTCGAGACACGGTCGCGTGCGACAGAAGACCCCGCAGACAGCGTGGGATAGAGCGCGGACCGGGCCGCGGTCACCTGGTCGCGCGCCGCCAGATACGTGTCCAGCGCCTGGCGCAGACTCTGGTTATTCGCCGCAATGCGCTCTTCGAGTTGGTTGAGCTGCGGATCCTGGTAGATCTCCCACCATTTGCCGCGCAACATTCCGTCGGACGGCGTCGCCGCCTGCCAACTGCCTCCGGCCGGGTTGGGCGGTGGAGTCACCTGCGCTGGCGGCGCCACCACAGTGGAAGCGCCAAGTTCTTTATAAGCGGGCGGCGCGTCGAAACCCGGTCGATTGTAGTTCGGCCCCACCGGCCTGCATCCGGTGAGAAATACGAGAGCGAGCAAACACGCAGCGAAATGGCCAGAGTGCGCTGGAGACCTCCCCGCTTTGAAAAAGCTCAGCTTTACAGGGTGCTGAAGAACTGTGCCGCGAGCCCAGACTTTGAAAGGGCACGACTTCAGTCGTGCCGTAAGTACCCGAGAGAAAATGACTGGCTTTTGCCCTTGAGGAATTGTCTGGCTCTCGTCCTGCATCCCCTCAGCGGCTAAAGCCGGGGCCGTTCGCGGAGCCTCTGCGGCACGACTGAAGTCATGCCCTTTCAAGGCCCTGGTTCCTTCCGCAGTGGACGGCGCCCGCATCGCTACTTGCCTCCCGCATCGGTCGGTTTTTCGGAGCTCACCACGGAGACCTTTTCGCCCTCGATCAGCGAATCGGGCGGGTCCTGAATCACCTTGTCTCCGCCGCTCAGCCCGCTGATGATTTGTACCGTTGCCCCGTCGTCCTCGCCGATGACCACCTGAACCAGATGTGCAACGTTGCCGTTGAGCACTGTGCCCAAACGCATCCCCTCTCTGCGAAAGATCAGCGCGGCAGCGGGCACAATAAACGTCGGGCCCGCAGACGGCGTCTTGAAATGCACCTGGGCCAACGAACCGGGCAGCAACTCCCCGGCTCGATTGTCCACATCAACCTCGACCAGCAGAGTGCGGCTGGCCGGATCGATCGCGTCGGCCGTCCGCGTCAGGGTGCCCTGGTAGACCTTCCCGACGCGTTCGGCAAAGGTCAGGTCGATCTTCGCGCCCCGCTTCACCTTCTGCGAATAGGCCTGCGGCAAGTTGGCATAGACGCGCAAGGTCTGGATGGCCTGTATGTGGAAGAGTTCTCTGCCTGCGCCCTGGTCGATCAACTGCCCAGTGTCGATGTTGCGGGCAGTGATGACACCATCGAACGGAGCATAGACTCTCTCAAACGATTGCAAATCGCGAAGCCGCTGCACATTGGCCTGCGCGGACTTGACCGCCGCGGCCGTCGCCATTGCCTGATTCACAAACGTATCCGTGTCCTGGCGCGAGACGGCATCCGATCTCACCAGCCCCGTATAACGGTCGGCTTGAATCCGCGCATTATTTGCGTTGGCCTCGGCCGTATTCAGGTCGGCCTCCGCCTGTGCCAGTTGCTGGTCCACTTCGGGGGTAGCAATCTCCGCCAGCAGCGCGCCCTTCTTCACCCTGGCGCCGATGTCGAAGTACCACCGCGTCAAGTATCCTGAAGTCCGCGCGTA
>CAZASC010000349.1:0-3571 GCA_964487695.1 uncultured Victivallales bacterium | reverse complement strand
GCGACAATATGCAAGAGTTTCAGTTTCATAATGTTTCCTTTCAGGTATCCTGTCTTCCGATCCTTGGTTGGTGATGCATTTGCGCGGTCAGCACAACTTGAGAGCTTCATACATTTCGAAGGAAACTGCTGCCGCAGATGGTTGACGGGCGTACATCCGCCTCGCCATCGACATGGAAGGTCTCTACAGTCGACAGCCAAAAAGTAGACGTCTAAACAAGAGGCAAGCGCAGTTCATCTCTCATTTCTCCAGTGTGTTTTTTACGACTTCGCCATTTTTCACGATCACGGCCAAAGATTTATCCGGCGATCCAAGAATCGAGATATCTTCCAAGGGATTGCCGTTTACCAGCAGAAGGTCTGCATAGGCTCCAACTTCCACCACACCTAACTTCTTTGGATAGGGGTTGCGAGGTCCGGACAGGGCAACCAACTCGCCATTCGCCGCAGTGGCAATATGAAGAATTTCCTCCGGGGTAAACCACTTCGCAAGCAAAACCAGACTGGCATTCTGCTGCGCAGCGAGTTTCAATCCGCCTCCCAGATCGGTCCCGAAAGCAATCTTGACATGATATTTTTTGGCGAGCGTATAGGCGTTGTCTGTGCCTGCTGTTACTAACAAGCTCTTTGCATACTTGGAACCGCTGGTAAGTTCAGGCGGAAGTTTCGATTTGTCCGTAGTCGGAAGAAATGGCTGAATGCTCAACCAGATTCCCTTATCAGCGATCAGCTTGATTGTTGGCTCATCAAGCAACTGCCCATGATCAATAACCTTCACCCCGGCATCGATGGCCCGGCGCGCGCCTTCAGAGGAATAGTTATGCACCGTTACATATGTCCCCCAATCAGAAGCAGCCTCAACGGCAGCGCGAATCTCATCAAATGTAAATTGCAGGCTGTCCAGAGGATCGCTGTCGGAGGATATTCCCCCTGTCGTTGCAAGCTTGATCTGGCTGGCACCTAGGCGCAGCTGCTCCCGAACTGCCGCCAGCACTTGATCTCTACCATCGACGATGATTGAGTCGCCAATGATTTCACTGCGCGGCGTGCTTCCACCAAACCGAGGATGTTCGTCGGTCACTTTACGCCCATCGCCATGACCTCCAGTTTGGCTAATCATCGCGCCGGAAGGATAGATACGAGGGCCTGCAATTAACCCATCATCAATAGCTTTTTTTAGTCCAAACGAAGGTCCGGCCAAATCCCGAACGGTGGTAAAGCCTCGTAGTAGGGTTTGCTTGGCTTCCACTCCAGCAAGAAGGTAAAGATACCCAAAATCGCCATCTCGCTCTGCCCGCGTGGCACCGGCATGAATAGAGTGCCAGTGCGCATCGATGAGACCGGGAATCAGAACGCGTCCATTTCCATTGATAATCGTCGCGCTCGATCCCGCAGGAAGCTCGACTGGGCCGGTTGATATCTTAGTAATTGTGTCTCCCTCAACCAGGAGATTGCTAAGAGGCGTCAACTGGGCGGAATTGCCGTCAAAGATGCGAACATTCTTGAAAAGCACGGAGGTTGAAGCTTGTTGACTTTGAAGCGCAGGTTGAACTGTCACGAGTACTAACAGCAGAATGGTCCAGCGAAGAATGATAGACGCCGCGAATGACGCGATAGGCCATTTCATAGGAAATCCTTTCATCGAAATGTCTTCGATCGTTGAATGGTGGTCTTTATTCCTGGTTATTGAGGAATAGCAGTGTGTGGATAGCAAGTCGCACTGAAAGCAGGCCACAACAGACGTACTGGACATCGGGCCTATAGGTAAGACAACAAAGACCCACGCCAGTGGTGCTGGTTAGTGGGCCTTATGCATTGATTCAGTCATGTGAATCTATAGCATAAATACGTTTGCTACACGTGTCCCCGCTTCGCCAGCCTACGCCGCACGAAACAACAACAGCCACGCGTTAATAAACATACATGATCCACCATAGATTTCATCTATCACCCATTTCTTGACGAATGCTCTGTGTGTTCAGTCACATATCATTGTGACTAAACTGAATAACAATAACTTCACACTTACTTCTGCCTGCTGCGCATCGAAGCATGATACTCGTGAACTGTGCTGGCTGGCTCCGATCGATCCATTCCGCGATGCATCGACCAATACCAGCCGGCATACAATCAAATACGCGAGCGAAAACGCCTGCTTGTCCTTAATTGGCGAGCTGTTGGGTCTGTGGCTTCGAACTGCTGAAGGCGTGCTTGTTCTCTTGCAGAAGCTTCTCGATGTTGACTTCATATTTCTGTTTTACCTCATGATCGAATACAAGGCTTCCAGAGGAGGGAAAACCGGTCTCGATCGCATGAACAAGTCCGTCTCTTCCAATGAAAAACGTTGTTGGCCATGCATTCAGATTTGCTGCCTGAGAGAGCTTGTCATGCACATCTGCAGGTTCTCCGGCCAGCAAATAGGTGTACTCTATGCCGTATTTCTTGATGAAGGCATGAAGCCGGGCGAGAGTGTGTGCCTGCGATGATTCTTCAAAATCAAGCGCTACGATCTCCAGACCTCGCGAGTGGTACTTGCGATTCAACTCGGCCAGATATGGAGCCTCATCGTGGCAGTTTGGGCACCAGCTTCCAGTGACGTTCACGAGCACGACCTTGTTCGCAAATTGCTGGTCCGTATTAGAAACGATCTTGCCGTTTAGGTCAGGAAAGCTGAAATGAAAGGGCTGTCGCGGATCCTTCACAGAGGTGTGAGCGCTGAAGTCGTCAGGCGGAGGAATTACTTTGGCGCGTGAGTCTGTCGCTCGAATAGCCTTGAACTTTGCCGGATCACCCACGAGTCCAGCATGGGTGTGTGTCCCATCGAGGGCCAGATCGAGCGACCCATCCGAAGCGGGAACGATTTCGAGAATGGATGCCCGAACATCTCCGAAATGAGTTATAGTAAACTTTCCATTTCGATAGGTGCCCGTCAGAGTTCCCGTGTCGCCATCCACCCGGAGAATGGTCGCGGACACATTTGATCCCTTTTGGCTTACCACGAGACGCCAGGCGTGTTCACCCTTCGAGCTCTCTGTTGGAATGATCCACACTCCCGAAATGTTCGGGGCCTTTTCATCTGAAGCATCCTGATTCACATGCGGCGCGAGTTCGAGTGGATACGAGAAATCTCCACTGTCATTGCTATAGGTTCCCTGAAGAATACCGTTCGTCAACGTTGCCTTCAGCGTAGTGGCAAATTGGGCAAACTTCAGAGTAAGAGAATTGCCCTCGAATTCACCCTCGGTAGCGGAAGTGCGCTGAGTGCCATTGATGAACGCTCCACTGGCAAGATTCTTGTCTCCAGACAGTTCGAGATGAACGGGGATTGTCAGCGTATCACCTATTTTCGCGTTCCCATCCCAGCGGCCTGTGATGCCTTGCGCAGCGGACACTGAGATGAGAAAAAAAGGTAGTAGATACCGATAGAGACGATTCATGATCTTTTATTCCCTCCTGATGATTGGGTTGTGACAGCTAACTTCGCTAGCATTTCACCTTCAGATTACGAACATGAACGCCGCTACCGTGCGGCACAAACATCCGCGCCGGTCGCTATCTGCACGAATGGCTTG
>CAZASC010000348.1:0-3582 GCA_964487695.1 uncultured Victivallales bacterium | reverse complement strand
ATTGAGCCGACGGTGCGAGGCGCTCGGACGTATCTGGGAATCTACGATTTGCAGCAGGGAAGGTTGGCCGAGGCAGAAGAGGAGTTCCTGGCGGAAATTGCCAACGATCCGAATTATGAAACAGCCGTTGCCGAACTGGGTGTGGTTCGCTATAAGCAGCAGCGATGGGCAGAGGCCGCCGACCAACTGGCGAAATCCCATACACGCACACCTGCGCTTCTGCTTCCGCTCTGCGACGCGTATTTTCATCTGGACAGAGTCAAAGATGCAAATTTGACCGCTGAGATAGCGGCGGCCTATGCGCGGGACGATCCGCAGTTTTTGGAAAGCTTGATTGCCCTACTGAATCGCAATGGGCAGACCGCGCTGGCGCAGAGGTTGGGGGGAACTCCGAGACCTTAAGAGTCACGGTCGCATGCAATACAGAACAGAATGCATTTCAATCTCATACCTTCAAGCCCGCATGGTCATTTGAAAGCATTATCCCAGGTTGAACTCAACCATAAATTGTTTCTTTTGCATTGATTATTTCAGACTCTCGGTTACGGTGAGAATCTGGTCTGCCTTCACGTTGGACAGGACTTGTTTGATGCCGCTAGGCCAGGAAAGTTCGATTCTGTCGATCACTGTCGCATCACCCAATCCGAAATGAACTCGCTTGTCGCTCGATGAGTTATAGCCCACGGCGGTTGTGGCGTGGTTAAATTGGCTGCCTTGCGATGTTGTGATCTTGACCTTCGTGCCGAGTCCGTCTCGATTCGACTTTGTTCCAACTAAATTAAGAATGATCCAGTGGTTGAGCGTCAAAGTACGATTCATCAGCAACTGAGGTGTGTCGTTGAGGGCTGCCACAACAATGTCGATCTTTCCGTCGTTGTTCAGATCTCCGAATGCAGCGCCACGATGAGCCGCCGGGAGTGAGAAGCCTTTTCCTGTCGTGCTGCTAACATCTTCAAAGGTAAGATTTCCCCGGTTGCGGAATAAGCCATTGGAAAGGGCATAGGGGCGATGCGCGATTTCCATTGAGTTATCGTTAATTTCGGAGTTAGCTGTAAAAATGTCTTTGTTGCCGTCGTTATCGAAGTCGATTATTCCCGTGCTCCAGGCAGTCAGACGACTGGAAATACGGGTGATTCCAGAGGCTCCAGAGATATCCTGAAACTGTCCATCTCCGCTGTTGTGATAGAGTTGAAAACTATCGCCGAACATGGCGGTATGGAAGATATCTGGCTTGCCGTCGTTATCGATGTCCCGGAAATCCACCCCCATTCCAGCCACTGTCTTTCCGTTCTCGTTGTATTGAACGCCGGCCAACATCGCGACATCCGTGAAGGTTCCGTCACCGTTGTTGTGAAGAAGATAGTTTTGAAAGGTGTCATTGGTAATGAAAATGTCGGTAAATCCATCGTCGTCGTAGTCGGCAAATGCCAGGCCCATACCCTTGCCGATATACTGCGAGATATGAGACGGCTCGGAGACATCAGTGAAAGTTCCATCGCCATTGTTGCGATAGAGAATATTGGCGGTCCCCTGAAACTCGTTGGGCGAGCAGTAAGATGGCACTCCGTTGGAGGGACAACTCTTGGCTGTTTTTATGTCGTAGTTCAGGTAATTCACGACAAATAGATCAAGATATCCGTCATTGTTATAGTCGAACCATCCGGCGGCCACCGACAATGCTTTTCCCTGCTTGGGGATGAAGCCGCCTACGCCAGCCTTTTCCGTGACATCGGTGAACGTGCCGTCGCCATTGTTATGAAAAAGTTGGTTCTTGTTGACGCCGGCAACGTAGAGATCGACAAATCCGTCATTGTCGTAATCCCCGGCCGCGACTCCCATCGAATAGCCGATGCCCTTCAAACCGGCACTTTCGGTCACGTCAGTAAAAGTGCCGTCGCCGTTATTGCGAAAAAGGCGGTTCCAGTAACTGGGATCGGTTTTTTCCAGCGAGGGAATCGCCGCGCCATTGGTAAAAAAAATGTCCAGCAGACCGTCGTTGTTGTAATCGAAGATAGCTACACCTCCCATCATAGTTTCGATAGAGTAATGCTGAGGCGAAACGCTATTCTTAAGCGTGAAGCTGATCTTCGAAGATTCAATGATATTTTCAAATTCGATTGTGGATTTGGCGGTAACTAGAGCATCCGTAGCCTTCTTGTCGACGGCGGGCTGCTGCGGCTGCGGTGGATGCACTGCCGGGGAAGCCTGAGCTCTGGTAACTATAGTGGCGAAACCAGACAGAAAAACCGCTGCGGTTAAAAAGCACAATGCGCATCGTGTGACAGCGCTCGTGAGAAGAGCGGGAATTCCTGGTTGGACCCAGTGGGAACATGGCGCATCGATCCTGCGTACAAAGAGGAAGCGATGGTAAGGGTTTCTTCTCATTGTCTGCATGAAGCAAGAATTTCAGGGCTTTCGCTATATTCATTATCTCATGGGAAATAATCTCGGCGCGCCGGATCGCTGGACCGTTTTTGGCGTGATTGGAAGAGACGCAGTCTTATCACGATCGTCCGTATCAGAGCGTTGGGTTTGCTTTCCGATTTGTTGTCGTGGTTCAAGCCACAAAGTTATATGCCGGGCGGCATTGATGCTGATGGAGATCGGCTTTTCCAGTCTAAACCGCCACATGACTGTACGAAGTGCGTTGACTTAGTCTTTGGTCATTATCGACTGTCGATGGACCCCGTGGCCGATGCTGGGTTTTTCGGAGCGGGAGGCAGCGTCGTGCTGTCGTGCAGATGCCGGTTTAGGCTTGAGAGCGGTTTGGCGTTGACTCCAATCGGCTTGCAGACCGCGCAGGCGACTGAGACCAATAAGTAGCCAGACAGCGCATACTTAAAGGGAATACGCTTTTCCTTTACGCAGAGGTGAATTCTTTGGCCGACCTGCCGATAAGAACTCTCAGGAACCAGACAGCACGAGTGTCGCTGGCTTATTTCGATGAACAGGCCGATTCTAGAGGTTGCGATCATTCTCGGATGGGCCTCGGCTGCGTGGGCAGTTGTGCCCGCCCCGCTGACTACTCTCCGCGCCATTCATGAACTGAGCAACGCTGAGGCGCCAAGCATCTTCCCGTCGCTTTCGAGGCCACCGTCTCCTTCATTCGCGAGTCCGAACAACTGTTATTTGTGCAGGACGATAATGTTGCCGTCTTTGTGTTCATCCCCACAAATACTCAGTTGGCTTTAGGCGATCGTATCCTGGTGCGGGGAACCATGCGGCCGAGCTTCCGCCCGATTGTACTCAGCGATAGTATTTTGCTATTGCATCATGGCGTCCGGCCCGCCCCCGTTACCGCCACCTACAGCGAGATGATTCACAACCAACGAGACTGCGTGACGGTCAAAGTGCGCGCCTCGGTGCATACCGCCGATCCGATGCGGAGACTGAACAGTCACGGAGCGCTTCTGAAACTGTTCACCGACACGGGTGAATTTGACGCTGAAATTGAAAGCGCAGATCCAGGAGCATTGGACAGCCTGTTGGATGCCGAGGTCGAAATCACCGGAGTGACTTCTGGACTGTTCGACAGCAAGATGGAACAGGTTGGCGTCCTGCTTCACGCTTCCACCATGGCCG
>CAZASC010000347.1:0-3590 GCA_964487695.1 uncultured Victivallales bacterium | reverse complement strand
GCCCACCAATGGGAAAGATGCAATCAACTCGCTCAACTCATGCCGATTGCTTATGGGACGACGCGGGCGCCATCCTTTCCAAGCGGTTTCATCCAAGTACTTGAAGAAAATGGCACCATGAGTTGACCCAGTATGCCACGGTTTGATCGGCCCCTTAAAGTGAATGATGGCTGCGCCTCCATCCCTTCAGGAGATTGCGGCTTACGCGATACAAGCGCTAACTCAAGACTTCTTGTCCATCAATTGATTGATAGTTCCCAGTATTTTAGGGCAAATAACGTCTGCCGTATATTTTTCGCGAACTTTGATCGCAGCGGCTTTCCCTAATTTCTCTCGAAGAGCAGGATCATTTGCCAGTCCTACTATTTGCTGCGCCATGGCATGGAGATCGGCGTAGGGCACAAGTATTCCGGTATCCTCCCCAATTATTTCCGATGGTCCTCCAGCTCCCTCAAATGCCAAAAGCGGGACACCAAAAGCGGCTGCTTCAATCAAGACCAATCCAAATGACTCTTCACGAGACAACATAACAAAGGCATCAAAACATTGGAAATAGTCACCGGGAGAGACCACGGGAGGAATGATCGTAACCACATTAGACAGACCAAGCTTTTTCAAATCACGCAGAGCCCACAATGTCAATTCAGAGCTTCTGTCTGCGCCTACCCATATAAAACGAATATCGCAAGGTCCTTGCATATTTCTTGTGATGGCCGCAAGGCGAGCCAACATATCTAACCCCTTTACGGGAATAGCGCCGCCGGACAACCCAACCACAAACGCATCATTCGAAATGCCAAGGCTATCACGCATCTCAAACCTATTAGGTTCGGACCGCGGCAATGCATCCACAAAACCGGGAATCATGAACATCGGAGTCTTGATTCGAGGACAGGCGCGAGTCAATGCAGTAAGAGCGGCGTCCGAAGGAAATATGTAACAGGAGGTGCATTCAACGAGTTTCTCCCAACCTTCACGCGCATATCTGGCGGCATCAGAGTATGCTTCGTGGACGTTTGTAATAACGGGACATCGCGGGCGATCTGGTGAGTTAAACAACAAACTTGAACAGATGCTGTTTGCATAGATCAGTGAATACTTTGAACTGAGCAGAATCGCCGACGTTTCTGATGGTGTCAGCCAACGACGCCACTGCTGCACAAGGTGGCGTGCGCCGCGCAACAATACATTGCCCGGTTTCCACCACGGTCGCCATAGATACACGGGAGCAAGTTTTGCAAAGTCGTCCCTGAGAGGACCGTCCTCCAGAAGAAGAACATCAAAATCCAAGTCGGAATTAGCGCGGAGCCAGTGCAGTAAACGCAGCAAGAATATAGCTGCTCCAGTACGATCTGCATAATGGCTGACAAATAGAATCTTCTTCATCTATGCCTCGAACATGCTTTTTTTCTCTTCCCTTTCTTGATCTGGGTCGTTTCCATGGTGAGATAATCGCGAAAGCGTCTCACAATCAGGTCGGAAGTCTCCGTTTGATCGTTCTGGCCACCGCCCGTAGAGTTGCGCCAGCCTGACCCAGCCAAAAGAGAACAAGTGCAAGTCGCCCTCGCAGGCACCCACGACTGCATTTAGCGGCAAACTGATAACACCGGTGGGCCGTCTCATAGTGTTCATTTGCCATGGACTCGAAGCTTAAGGGCAAGATCGCATTCACTTCCTTCAGAATCTGCGCACCCGTCGCCGATCTGACAGACGTCTGAAAGTCAATCGCGAGCTTGGAACATGCCAACCGGTCTGACAAATTGCGCAAGACTGCGACCCGCGTTTCGTGCGAAATCGTGACGCTCTGCAAAATGAACCCCACGACTTCCATGTATTCCTCCCACAACGTCGGGCTGTCGTAGAACTGCTTGCTATGGTTCTGCGCGTGATCACGATAGAAATTCAGAGGTTGTGCTACAAAACTAATATCCGAATTTAGAAGTATCTTAACCCACATCAGGTAGTCGCCTGCCTGTCGCATGGATTCGTCAGCCAGCCCGACCTTCAGAAAGAGATCCCGCCGAAAAAGGACAGAGCTTGCGTTTTGAACGGTACAACGGAACGAAAGATATTGCGCGCATTCCTGTTGGCCATCGTTGCGATAATCTTTAGTCCAACGTTCACCCAAGAGAGAATACTGAATAATATCCCGAAGATCACCGCGCTCATTTACTTCCCGCGACTGGCAGTTTACCAGTCCAACTTTCGGGTCCACCTCCAGATGAGGAACCATGATCTCCAGAAATCGTTCATCCGCGTAATCGTCCGATTCCGCCATCCAGATATATTCACCGCCGGCGAGGCGCACGCCTTTGTTCCATTGCTTGAACGGAGTGCCACTATTTGTTTCATTGTATTCAATGTGGACGATCTTCGGGTGTGACCGGTATCGTTCGATTATTTCCCGGCTGTTGTCGGTGGAAGCGTCGTCAAGGATGATTAAATCGAAATCCTGAAACGTCTGGTCCAAAACACTCTGGATGCGTTTCTCCAGAAAACGGGCGTGATTATAGTTCGGAATGATGACGCTGACGAGTGGCATGGTAGGAATGTGTTCAGTGTTCAGTCGCTGCAATCATGGTCTCCACAATCTTGACAACCTTACTTGACGCTGCCTCATAGCTCAATCCCATGTAGCGGCCCGGAGTCTCAAAATCGTAGTTCATGAGGAACGACTGGTAGTCTCTGGCAGCTTCGTGCAGCATGGCAGCCAACTCCTCCTTACTGCTGGCACTTCGCAGCCCTGCTTCGGGCGTAAAGGCCATCGGAACAGCCTCGCGAAAGTGATTCACGAAAATGGCTGGTTTTCGCAGGGCCAGAGCTTCGGCAAAGCCTGTAGAGACGGTGCCAATCACCAAGTCCGTTTCAGGCAGCAATTCCGGGAGATTCCATCCATCAAAGATACTGTAGGCGAAAGATGGCGATAGGATGGCAAGCGCTTTTTCATAACTTCTGCGCTCCTCGGAAGGGTGAAGCTTGAAAGTAACCTGAAGGGGATCTTTAACGAGATTCAACGCGTCCACAATGTGCGCCAGAAAGAGTTCGGACGAAGTTGAACCAGTTGCGGCTGACCATGTTGACGGAGCGTAAGTCAGGATAAGGATGCGGAGCGGCTTATGTGCTTTGGCGGTTTCCAAATGGCTAAAAGGCAGATACTGATCGGTTTGCAGACAGCCGATTACTTGGACATCTGCATGAGGCCGCTTACGCAGGACGGCCTGGCGATCATGTTCGCTGATTACCAACACATTGGAAGCAGTCATCAATTCATTAGCATTCCCGTCGTAGGCTGTAAGACCGTGCAGGCATACGACATCCGGAACGTTGAGTTGCTGGGCGATGAAAATACACAACCGCGCCAAGTTTGGTTCATCGAATGGCACAAGTACAGCCTTGATGTTGCGCCCCCTGTACGCCACTCGCAGTTGCTTTGCCTTATGGAGAGTCGAGGGAAATTGTTCATTCACCAATTGGGAAAGAAAACGATCGAAGAACGGCCAACACGAGATTCCCATGAAGTTGAATCGAACCCGGTACTCTTCCGCAATGCGAACTTGCTCCCACTGCCTCTTGAGTTCATTGTGGCTGGC
>CAZASC010000346.1:0-3666 GCA_964487695.1 uncultured Victivallales bacterium | reverse complement strand
TACTCCGCCTACGCTTTCATCCGAGAACGGCGCCAGCAGTCTGGCCAATGCATCTGCTCGAAACCGGGTATTTGCATCTGTGAACACCAATATATCCGCTGATTGTGAAGCGCTCTCCGCCTTCTGGTTTTTGAGATCAAATTGCTTCACCAATTCCTTCAGCACGGCCACTTTGCCGCGGCGCTCCTTGAATTCGTGGACATGAATGTTTTTGTGCGTGGAGGAAAACCCTTTAGCTATGTCGGCGGTACGATCTGTTGACGCATCGACTCCCACACGAATCGTGATTTCACCACGCTGACTCGCTAAAGCCAGAAGATTCTCCAGACGCTGCGCGATGCACCTCTCTTCGTTATGCGCCGACAGGATGACCGAGACATCGTTGACGCCCGGAATATTTTGTAAAGTTGCGCCAGGATTGGTCGAAACGCCCTTCGTAAGACATGCGACTGCTTCAAGAATGAGCGGATATATAATCCATGTATACAGCAGCAGGACGCCAGTTCCGACCAGTGCAGCCGTGACCAACTGAAGGATCAGTGGCTCCAAGATCACCCTTTTTCCAGGATATGTGGTCCCATGACGAGAACATCAATGCCGGTGCTTGACCAGCATTTGACCGCATCCATTGGCGAACATACAATCGGTTCACCTTTTATGTTGAAGGACGTGTTTAGCACGTATGGGAGGCCCTTGAGCCGGGACATTTCCTCAAGAAGGCCACCGCCTATACCCAATATATTCATAACAATCTCCTGCTCACCAATGCCGATCTACAGCTTTGCATTTCGCAAACGTCAGAACGTGAAACAAATCTGGCATGAGAAAGCCCCATGGCATCCCTCGCCATCTTGCAAATTTCTCCGGCTACCACCCACGGCAGACGATCGTGCCATGCTGGCGGCTCCTTAACGGCGACAATGACGATGTCACGATCCAAATGCTCTCTCAACCGCCAAACTGCCCTTCGAAGGTGATACAACGAAGTTGCCAGCGCAAGCGTCCTTATTTTGGGTTGCTCCTTGAGAAAAGCTCCCAGCGCAATCATTTCGCCATCCGTGTTGTTGAATTGCCCGGGCACAATTTTAAGTATGACTTGTCCGTCCTTCTGTAACTGTTGAACTGGAGTTTTTTCTTCCAGTTTTTTCATAGCCCATTCGGCCTTTTTCAAATTCCGCTGTTCTTCACTCGACCACCTGCTAGTCAGATTGTCGTTGCCTATTAGAATCTGCAACGGAGTGTTGGTTTGCCCTTTTTCGTCTCCATTTTTCAAGCGAAGACTACTCTCCTTGTCGCGCAGAAATAAAACAATCCCGTTAATTCTTCGATCCTGCTCAGGCGAGCCGGCGACCAGATATACCGCGTCCGGTGTCATCTCATTGGCAATCCACAGCTCGCGATACTGGAGCCATGTCGCCACAGGCCACATCAGAATGAAGGCAAACACCATACCCATAAGAACGGCGAATATCGCCAGTTTTGTACCCCTCGCGCGATTCATACTTTTTCCCCGTGTTCGTTGTTTATCGGCATTTCCAGATCAGCGCGTCTTCTCCAAGCTGCCGAAGACCGCCGAGTGATAAACTTCCTGAATCCCCGGAACTGCCGCCAGAAAGTTCAGGAACCGCAAAAAACAACGGCATATATTCCAGAAAAATCCATTCACTACCACCTCTTTTTCCTGTATTTCCTTTTGAAGCCAACGTTTTGGCCAGCTCGATCTCTTCTGCAAAAGTCTGCTGCAAATCTCGAAGCAAATATTTATTGTTTTGCCGACTCCGCACGAAGAGAAAGACGCAGGATCTCATGGACTTTACCCGGCCATGTTTCGGAAGACATCCGCTCACTTACCGCTTTCCGCTCATCCAACGTCACAGGATGTTCCAACAAGTATAGCGTATGCGCAAAGAATTCTTCATGATTGTGCGCAACCCAAATGCCGGTTCTTCGGCCTAACACTTGCCCGTCGGACCCAGCGTCCATGGCAACCTGATCGCGCGCGCCGATTACTTCCGGCAACGCCGTGGAGACAACCGGACAGCCGGCGGCCAGCATTTCGCGCAACTTGATCGGGTTGACCGCGCGCGTGAGATCGTTTATGACGAACGGTATGATTCCCACATCGAAATGAGCGGCATACTGCGGCAGTTCGGAAAACTGCTTTGCACCAAGTATGACAATGTTCGTTTCGGCCTTGAGTTTTGACACTTCTACATCAGCTTTGCCAATCAGAACGATATGGACAGCCGGCACTTTCCTCGCCAGTCGAACAAGCAGATCCTGATCTATCCATTCTGAAAGGAGACCAAAGAAACCTATCACCTTCCCTTCCGGAAGATCGACCGGTCGCAGCAACTTTTCTCTTACGGCCGCCGCAAAATGCTCATAATCCACTCCGTGCGAAACAAGATGCGTTCGAGGGTTGAATGATTTGACATCTTCGAAAAGATGCCGCGCTGAAACGATCACGCAATCAGCGTTGATGCACGAGAGCCTGTTCATGCGGGACATTACGCGCGAATCATAGCGGCTGAAAGCATTCCATCGATCGACAAGATAATACACCGATGTCCACGGCCACAGTTTCAACACGCCGGGCACCATGACAAAGAAGCTCATCAAGAGAGGACGTCGAAAGCCCAGCCGCGCCGCAGTTGCCATGGCACAAAGGAAATAAATGACCGAGTTGATTCCTCGCGCAAGCCCAAGGGTTGGAAGCGGAATGATGAGTGGAGAGATGACCCAAAGCCGTTCCTGTATCCGCATGATCCCACGAAACGCCAGCCTGATCTTCTCCATTATTCGGTTGCGATCCAAATCGGAGCCCACGCTTGGATTTCGCATCCCGGCTGAGTTGATCCAGAGAACCCGATGACCCTGGGCGCATAATTCCAACGCGATGTGATGTTTGCCGGTTGGGTTGTCCGCCGAAAAATGCCATGGATTACCAATGATTATCACATCCATCTTATTTACTCCAGGTGGTCAAGAGTTTAAGAGTAATCTTTCAATTACCCCCATGCAGCAGTTCTTTTTCCATTTTCTCTATGATAGTATGTGCGGACACAGACCAACCATGGTTCGCCACACTATTGAGCATGGATTCTCGATGCCATCCATGGGACAGCATGGCTTCAATGGCTTCGGAGAAATTCTTTCGACTCGCGTCTCTGGCAACGGTAAATCCATTCTTTCCATTATCAACAAGAGATTCCACTTCTCCAACCCTCGTCGCCATGACCGGCAGCCCGGATGTCAACGCCTCCACCACCACATTCGGCATGCCCTCCGAGCGGCTCGGAAGACACAGGCAATCAGCCACATTCATCCATAGCGCCACTTCCTCAAGCGGACGACTGCCGAAGAATATTACTGAATCAGAAATCCCCAGACTTTTGGCCAGCCGCTCTAGTTGCCTGCGCATTGGTCCGGAGCCAATAAGGAGAAGTGTCGAGTGCTTGATCGGGGACTGGATATTGGACATTTCACTCATCATTAGCGCGAATGCCTCGAGCAGGATATCCGGACCTTTGATCGGCACCAGATTGCCGACAAAAAGGACAATTTTGTTTTCACTTAAGAATTGAAGGTTAATCTTGGAGCCAGATAGTTCCTTCAACGCTTCTTCTTTGCTTCTATAACGAAACAACTGAGTATCTACGCCGT
>CAZASC010000345.1:0-3744 GCA_964487695.1 uncultured Victivallales bacterium | reverse complement strand
ATTCGGCATCCCTAAAATGGCCAAATCATAACATCACAATGTAGCCGCACCCGTTCATAGCTTCTCCCAAGCATAGTCCACCTTGTGGCCGAGCTTCTTTTCAAGATCAGCGCGACTTCCGTAATTGGCGATCAAGGCGCGGCGGATATCCTCCGGCATTTGTTGGTTACGATAAGGCATGCTCGCAAATTCGTTCGATGCGGTCTCAGCGTCCATCCACCAGCCCTTGTCCGCGATCAGAGCTTCCGCGAGCGCCGGATCATCGAGACCGATCACAGCGATCTCCGGTGATCTCTCCCCCCACATCGCCCAGCTCAGTGAGTTCGGGATATATGTCTCGATGCCGGTATTGAATTGGATTGCATCGGTCGGGTTGCCGGGGTTACGCCAGCGGATGTCATAATATTCAGCTTCCGTGATGTTGGCTTTGAAGTAGAATGCGTTGATCTTGCGGAAATGTTTATAAAAGTAGGCTATGGGATCGGGGTCGAGCACAGCCAAGAGCACAGTATCACTCGCGGTTGGAGACCGCTGCTCGCGCAGCACTCCCAGAAGTTCACCCATTGCAATGTCAAATTGACACATCAGGTTGAACCGGCAGGGCCTGATGAAGACCTGATCGGGCAGACGTCTTTTGACATCAAAGATGCTCTCGACTTTCTGTTTTGCTGCTGGGAATTGGTCCAAGGTTAAAAAGTCTTCGTTCATCTAATCATTCCTCAACCTGAGCTTGAGGCCCTTTTTGAGGTCGGAATGAGATGCAGATGAAAGTTATGGACGTTTTGAGGCCAGGGCTCATCGTAGGTAAAGCCTTCCAGTGTTTCGATCTGTCCATTATTGATAAAAAGGACAAATCCTGCGCCGTGTTCAAGATCGCTTATATCCGCGCCTACGCCACCAATCTGAAATGTTGCTTCATCTGGAAGTTTCGGAATATCGTCTGGTATTGAAAAACGAGTGAAAAATCCCACGCCCGTCATTTTCCGCTCTCTTACACGCAAAGCATGAATTTGGTTTTGTAAAACGCGATATCTCTCAGAGTCGCCGAAGAGCAGTTTTTCGAGAACCGCGTGTTCAAGAGGTGTCAACGTGTCCATGGAGGAAGTCACTCGATTGGCCTACGAGCGTGAAACGATTTTATGACTTTGTCCTCATTTCTACTTTCATCATTATCGTAGTAAAGGCGAACGAGTTCGAAATTTGAAGGCCACGGCTCCTCGTATGAATAGGCTTCGAGATCATAGATGTATCCTTTATTCACCGTTAGCAGAAACCCGGCTCCAAGTTTCAGCCCAGTCAACTCGGCATGCACATCCCCGAAACAGAAAGAGGGCGCCCTGGGTAGTGGCGGTACATCGCTAGGCACTGAGAAATAGGTGAAGAATCCAGCGCCCGTCATCTGCCTCTTTGTGACAGTTGAAGCTTGATATTGTCGAAAAAGGATCTGGAAAGGTTCCGATTTACCATTCAGCAATTTTTCGAGGACCGCGTTCTCAAGTGCCGCTTGCGTCGTCATGGAAATACCGTCCCAATCTTTATCGTGCCGTCATTCATAACCGTGCCCCGTACAGTCAATTTATGGCCATGGACTTCTATTTCGATCTCATACATTCCTGAAATATTTTGCTTCTTTATGGCCTCTTGTGTCGCATTTCTGATTGCTTCAAATGCCGATCCCTGCGAACCGAAGTCAGTGACCAAAGAGTCCAAATCGCGGCCAGGCTTCTTAAAGATATGATGTAATTTGTTCGAGTCGATCTTTGGAAGCTGTAAGTCTTGAGGAACCAGTGCCTCCGCGGCTGGAGGCACTGGCGACATAGGAGACTCGGGAATGACCGGGATCCCCGGCCATGATCGAAGTCTTCCTTGGGCGACTCTTCACCCCGTTTCCGCCGTTCATTGTAGACGCGCTCTTTCTCGTTTTCGCCTGGTCCGTTGGAGACGAGAATGATGTTGCCATGGACACCGTCCGAGTTCGCGGCTCCATCAGAAGTCCATCGGCCGCTCTCACACGCGTGCCCCCGGGACGCGGGGCTGCACGAAACGAAAAGTCGGCTCATGTTAGAGAAGCATTGGCCGAACGATAGCTTCCAATTTATCGTTCGCGTCCGATTGCTAGGAGCTTCTGTACAGTATTAGTGTCAGTCATCGATTACAGGTAGCATAACTTCTAAATCTACAATTGGTCTTATGTCCTTTCCGAGGTTCCGTCGTAATAGAGTTTGAAGCCTCGAATGTCGCGCGGCCATGGCTCATCATAGGTATAGCCTTCGAGCATGTAAATTTGTCCATTCTTGATAAAAAGTTCAAACCCTGCGCCGTGTTTAAGATCTTCTATGTCGGCAGCCACGTCGCCGATTTGAAACGACGCTTTGTTTGGAAGTTTGGCGACTTCGGAGGGCAGGAAAAATCGAGTAAAAAAGCCAACGCCGGTCATTTTCCTCTCACTCACGAGGAGATCATCGCATTGCTTTTGCAATATTTGATATTCTTTCGAATCCCCATAGAGGAGTTTTTCAAGAACAGCTCTTTCGAGAGGAGTTACTGATTCCATGGGATATATACCGTTCCGATGTTGACTATGCCTTTAGAGACGCGACCCTTCACAGTTATAAGATGCTCTCCGATTCTAATTTCTACTTTGTATTGACCATTAATTCCTTGTGCCTGGATCGCATCGCGCGTGGCCTCTGCAATTGCCTGAAATGCACTCTCTTGCGAACCGAACTTAGTAACCAAAGCATCGAGTCCATGATCTGGGTCGTTAAAGATATGGTGGAGTTTGTTTGAGTCAATTTTCGGAAGATCTAAGTTCTCCAATTCTGCAGCACTGCGCGGCTCCGCCGCTGGTTTCCGCTCCTCATGGGCGGGCGGTGCTTTTTCCGGTGGGGGCTCGTGGTCGGGGCCTTATATTCGGCCACGCAGCCATTCGAGAAAAGTGCTGAGCGCTTTTATTCTTCCCCTTGTTCTGAAACTCGCCGGAGTAACGGCGCCCCCGTCTGTCCATTCGCCGCTCCCGCGTCCATTGCCGGCCGGAACGCGAAGTTCATCGGGGTGGAAGATCTTCAAGAAAGCGGGATCAAATTCTTGCGCCTTCATCAGCGTACTGGGCGTGATCACTTCGAGAAGCGCATCAGCGGCAAACAGGCGCATCGCCCGGTCTTCATCACAGTGCGGCAGATTCGCATAAGCCAGATGAATATGAGCGAGGGCCTTTTCGTCCGCGTTCCAAAGCTCGCAGGCCCGCCGCATCTTTGTGAGAATGTAAGGATCAACAGGCTGCTCATAAGCGGTGGCAAGCAGCGCCATGACGCGCGGCTCATCGTCGAGGGCGAGGAGCGGGCGGCCACGTTCCTCTTGGGCCATTTTGGCGAGCAGCGTCCCCGCGCCGAGCATCAGCCCGTCGCTGGTAATCTCCATGCGCGGATGGAAGCGGCCGGCGCGCGCCTCCCATTTTTGCAAAAGCTCTTGCCTTGGCTCCACCCAAAACTCCGTGCGTCAAGCAGAAGAATCGAGTGGAGAGGGTAACCGCAAGCGGCGGAATCACAAAGAACAGGAAGTGAACATAACAGGCTGGGAATCAGGTGCGATCAGCGCGAAGGAAGGATCAGCACAGCCCTCAATGCGCCTCGTCCCAGTTTTGCGCCGCCTTGGCATCGACCTGCAAGGGCACTGCGAGTTCGATGAAAGGATGCGGCGCGTCGGTCATGACTTTGCGGACAACTTCGATCGTCGCCGCGACTT
>CAZASC010000344.1:0-3747 GCA_964487695.1 uncultured Victivallales bacterium | reverse complement strand
GCGAGTGCTGGTCTGGCCTACGGTTCGGAAGTGAGTTTGATGCTTTCAGGCGGTGGTCCGTATAATTTTCCAGGCCAATTCGTGTCGAGAGTGCTAAACGGAGGAACGGGTAATACCTGGCAGATGATTTATGTCAGAGTGTCCAACAGGCTATTCAACAACAGTTCGGATCAAATACCTGCGACATACCCCGGTCTTGTCGGGTTATGGCATATGGATAACGATTGGACAGACGCCACAACCAACGGAAACAACGGAACCAGTTACAATGGTGCAGCGTTCAGTGCTGCCACAAGGTTTGGCGCGGCTTGTGGTACATTTATTGCGAATCAAGCTGGTTCATATGTAAGTACGCCTAATAATAGTGTTGTTTCTGGCGGTCTATTCTCTGTGTCGATGTGGCTAAATATGAGTCCAGATTCTGATACTCTGCATTTTCCTATTGGCCTTGATGCTTCAAAGGCCGCAATTTTTGTGGGGGGCTCTTATGAAAATAACAGTATTGCTCTTTGGACTGATGCGGATACGGGTTACGGCACTGTAGCCAATACCTTTACAGTCGCAAATGATGCAAACGTCTGGAGGCATATTGTTGTCACTTATAATCAGAATGCGACACCTACGACTCATATTTATAAAGACACAGTGGATCAGGCAATGTCTGGTTATGCAAGTGGTAACATTTCGCCTAACATGGTTATCACTCTGGGTGGTCGATATCCTCTTCCTGGTAGTATTTGGTCATGGGGCGGATCAATTGATGAGGTGGCGATATTCAATCGTGCAATCACTGCGGCAGAAGTTACAAACTTTTTTAACATGGGTGTGGGAGCGAAATTCTGGGTGCGATCCGGCTCAACACCGAATCTTTCTGCACAGCAGTTTGTCGGACCGGACGGAACGACAAATTCATACTATCGTGGATTGCACGACGCTCTTTTGACGTCTGGTGGTAATTTTGCCACGTCCAACCAGTATGTTCAGTATACCGCCCAGCTCCTCTCATCGGCTGGCGGTGTGCAGACGCCATACATACAGTCAGTCGGTTTGTTCGGGACGCGGGGAGTTCAGTTCGACAGCAGCATGCTGGATTTTCTAAGCGGCGTTTCTTCCATCAATATCACAAATCTCCCGGCGACAGCCGATACGCCTTTCGTTTGCCTGGCAAAAGGCGCGAACGGCGGATTCTATACTAACGGGATTTATGAATCGCGCGTGTTTGACGCGGGTGGCAGTGTGGGATGGCAGGGGATTCAGTGGACGCTGGGAAATGAAATATCAAATAATGTATCCGGCCTCGTTGGCTTGTATCATCTCAATGGAACTTGGGCTAATTCCGTCGGGAGCATTCCAAGCACGCTTGTCAATCCAGCCTACTCCAGCTTTGCAAAACTTGGAGTGGCTGCGGCCTCGTTCGATAACGGAGTCTCATCTTCGCACGTCACTGGGTTCGGTTTGTCGACTAATGTTCAGAGCATGATGTTCTGGATAAAGGACAACAATGTCAACGACGGGATAATGAATTTCGGAGGCGGGCAATACATTTGTGTTACGAACAGGACAATATCACTTAACGGCTTCGCAGGAAACATGCCTGTTATATATGTAAATGGAAAGTACACATCCAGACGCCTTGTCGAAGGTTGGAATCATGTGGCGCTCGTGTGGCCCGCAGGCATAGACGCGTCCGGGCTCGACATCGGAGATGCCAATGGCGATTACATGGGAGGGTTGATGGATGAGTTCGTTGTCTATAATCGCCAGTTGACCAGTGCCGAGATCAGTGCGCATTACAATGCAGCGCGACCGGATGTGGGAGGTCAAGTGCGCTTTAATGTGCGAGTCGCCAATTCCACGAACGCGCTGGCAGGGACGGCGTGGTCTTCCGATTATCAGGACCCGGCGACGGCCACCTTCGTTCTCAACGGAGAATTTTTCCAGTATCGCGCGCAGTTGAGCGGTGACGGCGATTCAACGCCCGCATTTGGATCTGTAACGATTACTGATTCGGCGAGTCACGGATTCGGGGACAATACGCAGAGCAACTTCGCTCTAGGCAGTTTTGATGCGAACCAAACCTTGTTCCACGGCGACGAGATTAAGATCACGAAAATCGCAGGCACCGATCCTGCGAATATCTATCCGCCCACCGAAGTGAACAACGTGGGAACATGGCATTTGGACGAGGCCTCGTGGAGCGGTGGAAACCAGGTGTTGGATTCATCGGGAAAAGGACGGAATGGCGCGGCATCGGGCGGAGCAACTGCGTCCACGGCGGCGAAGCTTGGAACTGGGTGCGGCCAGTTTGACGGGGCCAGCGGCTATGTTACGCTTGGATCGGTGAGCGAACTGGCGCAAACGACGCTCAGCGTCAGTCTGTGGTTCAACTCCGTGCAGACCAATCGGGCGACGCTCATTTCGACTTATTTGACAAACAACCCGTTCTTTTCCCTGGAACTGAATAGCAACGGGACAAATGTCAGTCCGGGACAGGCAGCATTTCTGGTGAACGACAACGCATCGGGCCTTAAATATGCGGTATCGTTTCTGTCGGGACTGAACGATGGTAGCTGGCACAATATTGTGGGAGTGCGTCAAGGCCGCTATCTATACCTATATATAGATGGAGATCTGAATGGATTCATCGACTTGGGCGCGTCATACGGCGGGCTTGTGGCGGCATCCCCGGTTTTGGGGCAGAACGGGCAGGCCAGTTCGCAGTTCTACAGTGGATACATTGACGAAGTCATCATGTGGAACCAGGCAATCACGGAATCGGAGATCGGGCAGAACTTCGCCGGCGGGTACAGTACTACGGCGCGGGGAGTGTTCATTTCGCCCGTATTGAATGCGCTTCAGCCGTCGAGTTGGGAAACTCTTTCGTGGATAGCGGACGGGCCGCATAACCAGCCGCTCTCATCCTCGGATTTGTCGCTTACCGGTTTATGGCGAATGGAAGATGCGGGGCCTTCAACGGTGAGCAATTCCGTGCCGGGCGGCAATAACGGAACGGCCGGCGGTGCTCCAACATTCAATTTGGCCGGAATGCTCGGCAAATGTCTGGGTTTTGGCGGCTTGGCCGACTTTGTCAATATTCCGACCTATGCAGCAATCGAACCGCCGAACGCGATTTCGGTTGAGGCATGGGTAAACGTCAACCAGAGCGACAATCAGCCGGTCTTCAGCAAGAAGGCTGGTAATAACGGCTATGTGCTGGGAACTGATGCCAACAGCATTCCTTATTTATGGATTGGAACTCCGGCTGGTGGCGTCACATGTTCCGGATGTCTTCCTGTCAGGGCGGTCAAATGGACGCACCTTTGTGGCACGTACGATGGGACAACTGCCAGACTGTATGTTGACGGCGAACCGCAGGGCGTCACAAATTTCCTGGGCGGTGTGATCGTCTCCGGCGCGAACGGGTTGATAGGTCGCGACTCCGCCGGCGCGCATTATTTCAACGGGATGATTGATGAAGTCGGTGTTTTCAATATCGCGCTTGGTGCGGGGGAAGTGAACGATCACTACAGGGATGAGGCGATCACGCTTGAACTTCAGGTGAGATCGTCCTTCAACGACCCGACTTTCAGCGGAATCAATTTTACGGGGCCGGACGGAACCGCAAACACGTACTACACCCTGTCCTCAGGCCAGAACATGCTTGGTGTGGTCAGCCTTGGCCAGTACTTCCAGTACGAGGCGTTTTTGTCCACGACTAATTACCGTTACACGCCCGTGCTCAGCGGC
>CAZASC010000343.1:0-3751 GCA_964487695.1 uncultured Victivallales bacterium | reverse complement strand
AGGCGATATTTGCAACCAATTGAATCTGTTCGACTTGTAGCCGGACAGCAGTGTCTCGAATTCATTCATGTGGTTGTAGGTGCGGTTTTGTTTCTGATCCTTGCGTCCGGCCCATTTCGCAAGGTCCTCAGGCGACAGGCCGCCTCGTTCGCCGAGTGTAGAAAGCAGATGGCGCGCTTGATGGGATGTCAGCTTCAATCGCTTTCCATCTGGCCCCTTATAGCCCCAGCGATCGAAAATGCTTTGATGTGCATCAGGATTATTTAACGATTCGCGTGGCCCTAAGTCGTTGTTGAAAACATTAATACCAGGAGCCCATAGAATCACAGGGCTGGTTCCCTTCTGGCCGCTCAGCATGTTCCTGGTCATGCAAAACAACGCATTGCTGTACTTGATCTTCCTTTCCTTGTTGATCCAAGGAAAACCGTCTGGCTGTTGGGTCCTCACCCGTTCCCACAAACTGTTTAATGTGTGTTTGCCAAAAGCAGCAGAAAAGCCAGAACTTTGCAAATGTCCTTTGAGACCCAATGAGGCTTTCACTTGTTCTGCGCTTAGTGGTTGATCATCTGCCACGTCTGGGCAATTCGGATGTCGATAGAAACGAGTTGGGTTCTCTTCGATCCAGACGGCAAGCGCTCGGGCCTCTTTTCCCAAAGCAAGAATGCGACTGACTGCAAGCTTGGCGGCTGGAACCATCTCAGCTTGTAACCATTTCACCTCGCTGCCATATCCTTTGCCAGAGTAATAGCGCCAACCGTAGCGCATGACACCGCTTTCATCAGGTTCCTCCCATTCCAGGTCCGCTGGCAATTCCAGCACCTCGGTACCGCGGGAAGAAGCGCACATAGTGAGAGCGAACGCGCAGGTGGTAAAGATGTCTTTTGGGTTGTGTGGATCATTGGAGAAAACTTCGGCGAGTGCGTCAAACGCGGCTTGACTCGGAAGCTTCTTTTCTTGAATTGCCTTAGCCTCTGGTCCTGTTTGGATGTTTACGTCTCTCGGTTTCTTGATTGGACTCTTCCATGTCCCAACGGCTGATGGAATCAAACACTTTGCCGTGACAAAACGAGCCAACCGCTCGATCTCACGGCCACAATGGTATGCAGCCATGGAGGAATAGTAGCGCTTCCCAATGCTCACCGCCTCATCAAGCACCGACATATCAAGCCCATTAATGTCTGCGGTCTGCTTAACCTGAAGTAGAGCGGCCTCGATGGTTCGCAGTGCTTTGGACTCGTTCTTCGTCCCGGTAGGGTTATTTCCTTGCTGGAATCGGAAGTAGGCCTTCGCGAATTCCATAACAGAATCATCAAGCCGGTCGGAGTCTTTTGCGCTTTGCGGTTTGACCCCCAATTTCGTAAAGTAGACAACCCCTTCCCACTTCCAACTGTCCCAATTTAGATCAGCCCCGAATGCGGTAAGGTCCTCCTTACAGGTCCGAATGAACTCGCGGAGGTTTTCAGAAGCTGTAAGGTCAGCCCGTGGGGAAAAATGGATCAAGTCTCCCATTATTGACCTTCCTGTCGCGCCAGTTCTTCACGGCGTGCCTGACAACGCAGTATGACCTGCGCAACTGCGTATATTGTTCGATCGAGTGCCGCTGTCACGGCCTCATCTTTGGTTATCTCGTAGATGCGCTTCCGATCATTGAGAAGGTCCTGATACACCTTTTCATGTGGACCATCAAGCCAGGGCTGGAAATTCGTGCATGTGTAGCAAGGAATCGGTGCGTTGGCCCCACAGTATCCGGATGTTCCACACGTGCCCGCACCGGCGCCATTGTGCTGGATTCGGCTGGACAACTCGTCGCCCCGCTTTGCATCCTGCTCCTTGTCCACGACGATGCCCATGAAAGCCCGTGCATACGGCGCCATGAGAAAGCCTAGCTTTTCATCGAGTTTTGCGGCAAATTCTGGGGTGTTTGCGGTATATACATCAACATTCTGTGTGTCAGCGTGATCCAAAAGCTCTGCGATAATCATTTTCCCGCAGCCTTCTCTGGCCGCGCGAGTGCCAATGGTGTACCTGAACCGCCTGGCTGTTAGCTCAAGAATTTCTCCAGTCCGCTCTGAATGACATTCGGACTTCGAGACCACCTTCCGCAAAGTATCGGTGATTGCTTTGCTCTGCAAATGAAGATAATCAGTTTGGAGCAGTTGGCGCAGTTCGGCAAGCGACTTGACCTCACCGATCACGTCCATGTCCGGGAACAATGGCAGCGTTGATCGATCCGTCTCCTGAAGTTCAAAATCCAATAGCTTCTCAACCGACGCTATACAGATCTTTCGTTGTGCATTCAGAACGGCCCAAAGCTCATGGGTCATTGCAAATGCCGTAAAGCTTTCTCGGAAGGCCTCTCTTTGCTGTTTTGCCCTGGGAATATTGATCACGTACATGGGATCACCCTTTTTGTTTTTTCGGGTGCCGTCAAGATCGCAATTCTTGGCATGTGTGACCTGGATTGGTCGTCGACCAGTATTGCTCGTCAAGAGCGCAATCGCCAGGTCTGTGATCGAAAGCTGATCCTTCTCAAAGGCGGAGGTTGCGCTTTCATTGAAGGCCATCAGCTCATTGTCGGTTAATGGCCCCAGGGCGGGGTCGAGTCGCTTGATGGCATCTCCCTTGATATTGCCCCTAAGTGTCCAACTTTCGAGCAAATCCACGACATCATCGTCTATACCCGGGTAGCCGAGGTCGTGCCATTTATAAAGAAACCCTCTAATCGTTCCGAGGTACCATTCTGTTTCCCTGGTCAGCATGGAACGATAGTTGATCAGGGTTGTTACATCAATTTGAGATGATTCTGTTGCACGGAGCATTGCATAAAAACGCTCGGAAATGGTGCTAGTATGAGACGAAGACATGGTTTCGGCATAGTGTGATAGCGTCGCAATATAGCCTAAACCCGTCTCTCCACACAGAAGATCTTTTACTTTGCCAACGTTAACCTTTACACCTTTTCTCAACTGCCAGACCACTTCGTCTTCACCAAACCAATATCCGGCCTTTGATTGATGCCGTTTGGCGTTTACATTCAGTTGCACTTCAGGATTCATGAATTAAGTTCTCCGGAATGCGTATCGTACCCTTTTGAAGTTTTAGTCCGATCTCCATTGCCTTTTCTCGCGTGTAGCGCTGGGTGTACCATCGGGCGGTTCCAGAGCCCTCCTTCCAACCTTGCAGGTAGGACCGCATTTTTTCCTGAGCTTCAGGCGTTGGCGGATTGTCCATCGTGTCCATATACACAGAAAAATTGTGATTCCATGTGTGGCGGAGTGCATGACCGTGAAGGTCTTTGAGTTCCGGCGCAACTTCGGCGATTGTCCTCAATATTTTGTGGTACGAAGAGATCGAAAGTGGTTGCCCTTGCGTGGGTCCGGGTTTGTGGGTGACAAACAAGTAATCATGCGCGCGCGCGTTCGGAACTTTCTTCCTGTATTCTTTTATATAAATATGGATATCATTCATAAGAGAAGCTTCCACGATCATGCGATGGTCCAGTGTCTTTGTAAGCGGTTGATCGAGCCTGGGGTCATCCTTTTCACCCGACCTACGTGCAATAACAATTTCATCGCCTTTAATGTCTCTTCCGCGGATGTTCAACAATTCTCCACCACGTTTTCCCAAGTGCAACAAGATGAAGATTATCAAGCGATTGCGAACTTGAACGGCAGGATCGGGAAACGGATTGTGTTCGGACCCGGGACGTACCAATTCAGTCAGCAGATCCACTTGATTTTCATCAAGGCCC
>CAZASC010000342.1:0-3832 GCA_964487695.1 uncultured Victivallales bacterium | reverse complement strand
GCGAACTCGAAACCGCCACCTTATTCGTGTCTGCGACCTGCGCAACATCCCCGGCGATGACCATCTGCGCAACGCAAAAGACAAAGACTACGCCAAGGCACAGTAAAGACCTTGAACACCAAGCGCATAAAGAATGCAAAGACAATCGCACAGCTCCGAAGTCGGATGCGAGATTAGCTTCCGCCAGATAGATGTATGGCATTGTAATATTGCCCTTAATTCCTCAAGTTAAACGCCATGAATTCCGCAGGATGACTGTCTTCATGGCGTCGTCATATCCGACCGCCATTACTCGCCAACCGAGCGCGAAAGCGCTTTGCCCATTGCAACCGTGGTGCGCTTTTCCTTATGCAGGATCCGCTGCGCAAGAACTGCACCCATCTGCGCCACGATCAATATGCCGCCTTTCGACATGTTTCCTATCTATTCCATTGTTAATTGTTTGTCTGATGTCTGTGATCCTCCACAAAGCGAGTGCCTTATCCGAATAGATGCCATTTTCCTCTGTGCATTGCTCATTGATCACTTTGAGAGGTGCAGGAAAATGAAAAGGCGGCACTTCAAAATTGAGCACACGCCAGCTCCCCGTTGCTATGTTGCAATTGACATTCCTTGATGGGAATGTCGTCGTTAGGAGATACGTCGATTCGCTACGGCCAATGTTGGCCAGTGCCCGAAAGATATCTTTGAATGAGAAATGAACTAGACAGTCGCGGCAAAGAACAAGATCTACCCTCGGCAGTTTATCTTTAAGTAAATCCAGTCTTCTAAAACTCAGGTTTTGTTGCCCATGTTTCTTCCTGTTTCGCTGCACTATCTCACGCACGATATCAGCGCCCAAGTAATTAACATCACCCAAATTAACGTGTCTCATCCAGAAGAAGTCCCCGCATGGTATATCCAAAATGGTCTTGACTCGCAATTCCAATAATAATGCAGGTATTTCTTTTGCAATTACTTGTGTTTGAATCAAATCAGAGCCGGTTCCTGAGACAGAATCCTTTCCTCCCCATCTGTTATTCCGGTACACATCTCTGAACAATTCGTCATTGCTGTCGCTTCGTTCACATTCTGAAAGAACATGGCGAAGCACCCGATACAAATAGCGAAGCCTACTTATTCCCTTGCCAATCATTCTCATCTCGTTATCGCATTAGTCATCCTGAGAATACGTTGAAATCTGTACCAACAGGACTACAACTGAGAAGCGCAATGTAGGACCGTTCACCCCGAGCACAGCGAGGGAGAACGGTGCTGGCACGACTCGCATTACATCTCATTTCGTCAGTCAGAAGCGGATTCCTGATGCCATTTCAGAAAGTTGTGAGAGATACGGGTTGGCTTTAAGAATTGAGTATTGATCATCGGATATTTATAGCATCTGCGGCGATTAAGAAAAGCCGGAAACGCTCACTTTATAATTCTCCACATGCCTGGAACATTCTTTCTTAGCGCATTTCGCAGCCTCTTGCGAAAATTGTGGAACGTCATGCACAAACGTCCTTCAATATATCCTCGGCGCGACAAAGGCCGGGCCTTCTCCAACGCGCATTCAAAAGATCGGGCCGCCTTCTCCCATGAAAATGTCTGTCGCGCCCACTCTGAAGCGGGTCGGCGACATTGTTCCACAACTTGAGGCTTCTCCCACAACGCGCAAACCGCATCCGCCAGAGCACCGGCCTTGCTGTCGTCATAGAGAAACCCTGTCAATCCGTCCTGCACGATTTCGATAAATCCGCCGCGACGCGGCAATACCGGTATGCAACCGACCGCCTGCGCTTCAAGAGCAACAATAGGGCAGGCCTCGTCGACGCGGGACGCATGAATCAACAATGAGGACTGCTTCATAAGTCGGATCGCTTCCTTATGCTCAACTGGTCCCAGGTATCTCAAACCTTCGACTTCCCGTTCAATCACATTCCACGCTAAATGCCCTTGATCCGTGATCCATTCCGGCTTCAGGACGTGATGGTGATATTCCCGCCAGTCATCTTCACCGCCGCCCGCGATCAGCAACGTTGCATCCGAATGCCTTTTGCGGATGGCCAGAAAGGCCGCTATTACCAAATCTATTCCCTTGTAATGAAAGGGGTTTCCCACAAATAACAATTGATGCTTCTCTCTCTCCGGGCAGACATCAGAAGCGCCCTCATCCGAGAGGCGCAATCCATTCAGTATTGCGCTTGTGTGCTGAGCCGCAATCCCCTGTCCTTCCACCCGTTGCGCCGCAAATCGGGAAACACACACTATCTGAATGCGATTCTGATTGTACCACCAAGCCGGCAAACCGCCGTCCACGAACGACGGATTATGATGATACACAACGCCTCTGACGCCTGGTGCAACAAGCACATCGCCACGCGAGATTCCCACGACAAAAGGGTCCGCCTTGCCGTCCCTGATATCGTCAGCCATCGAGGAGTCACTTGGATAGCCACGGAAAGGAAGCCCACACACTGACTCCGCGTGTTCTCGAGACACACTTGCAAGTGTCACGCACCAACCCAGAGCGGCAAGTGCTTTCCCCATTTCAACGGTGGCACGGTCTGCTCCGTACAATACCGGATGAGTCAGATCAGCGCCCATCTGCGCCACGATTAATATGCTTCTTTTTTGCATGCCTGTCTTCTCTCGCTTCGGATACTCTTTCTCTCCAAAGATAATCCTCGCAAGCAGAAAACGGTATGGCCGGACGGAACGCAGAAGAAATAGTCTTGTTTGAACGACGCCTTGCAAGACAGTCAAGAGGGACTCGAATCTTTTGCCGGCTTTGCAGCTTTGCGCTGCAAGCCTCCAATAATGTTCCACGCAGGCAACACGCGCCACTCTGCGCTGTGCCTTTGGCACTGTGGCAATAATCCCGTCCAAGAAAGCTGTATAGCCTATTCTGTCCGGTGGATGATATGTATTCCCAGTGTGAACGCGGTACGAAGCCAGGGCCTCTCGCACATAACCGACCGGGCCCAACGCTGCAATCCGCGTCCACATCTCCCAATCTTCAAAACATAAAACACGGGGATCCTCATTGAATAGACCTATGCGATCGAACAGTTCACGACGGACTACAGGCGTGGCTGCGCCGACCGCATTCCAGCAGACTAATTGTTCAAAGATGAACCCCTCCGGCATCGAATCCGTTTCTGTTGAAAACAGCTGTCCAGTCGTTTGTCCATGGTCATCAATGGTTGAGCACGCACAATGCACCATGACCAAAGCCGGATTCTTTGCAAAGCATTCAAGTTGCCGTTCAAGCTTCTTCGGGCGCCACAGGTCGTCCGAATCCAGAAAGGCAATGTATTCTCCCCGAGCCGCCTTGATGCCTGTGTTTCTGGCCGCAGCGCGTTCGGCATTATCCTGTCGGATGCAGCGAAACCTGGATTCGCCGGAATACTTGGTTTCAAGAAGTTCTCCCGTACCGTCAGTCGAGCCATCATCAGCCACAATGACCTCGATATTCCGATGCGTCTGAGCCAAAACGCTATCAACAGTTTCGCATATCAAGGTGCGCCTGTTGAAAGTCGGGATGATTACTGAAACAAGGGCGTTCATTTTGTAATCAGTCATCTTGGATTGTCGGCGCGATGGAACGCGCCTCCCACATTAAAACCCATAAAAACCAGCAAGTCATCGTAATGCACATAAAGCAATGTGGGAGGCGCGCTCCGCCGCGCCGATCTTCCTACTCCTCCTCGAATCTGATTGGCCATGGCTCGGAAACATGTCGACGCCATCTTTCATTGGCAGTGGACCAGCGCCACTGTGACGCACTGGAAATCAAGCCAGCCCTGACTGGATTTCCCTCGATGTAGTTCCTGACAAACTGAAACTGTTT
>CAZASC010000341.1:0-3865 GCA_964487695.1 uncultured Victivallales bacterium | reverse complement strand
ATTCCAATCGACCCAGTTGATGCCCAGGTCCTTCTCTGTCGGTGCGGTTGTTTCCACGGCAAGCACATTTACGCTGCCCGGCTTTACTGCATCGGTTACATCAAAATCGTAGGCGCGGTATGCTCCGGCAACGGTGGTTGGATCGGCGATCTTCTTGCCGTTGAGCCAGACCTCGCCGCGATAGTTGATGCCGCCGAAGTGGAGCCAGATGCGGCCATCTGCTGCGGGAGCGGCAGGCACATCGAATTCTTTGCGAAACCACCATTCGCAGTGATACGGGCTGTCGGGAGACATGGGTAAATTTGAGAAATTTTGCCCGATTGGATAAGTCGTGCCGGCAATTTGCCGAAGATTATCGCCGTAGTATGGATCGGGCACTGCTCCCGCGGCAACCTGTGCGGCGAGGACCGTGCTCGGAACAGAAGTCTTTAGCCAGCCATCCACTGGAAATCCGGCAATCGAAATTGAATCGCCCGTCGCCTGGAGTTTGCAGCCCGATTGCAACCGCCAGCCCTCGCGCAAATGCGTCAGCGTTCCCGCATGCAAAAACATCGAGCATGCAAACAGAATCAATAGCAGTGTCTTTCTTTTCATAACCACCTGCATCCCATTCCCATCGTCCGAGTCATCGATCGCACGATCTCAACCAGCGTTGTATATCGAATGACCGGATAGAAAATGATTCAATCGTTTGAATAAAGGAAATATCTCGAATATCGTCCGGTGTCAAGCCTGTTCTTCGTTTCTTCGGCGGCTCTTCGCCGAAACCTGACTGGCTGTAGACTTTCGCACCACCAATTCCGGGAGCGCATTGTGGGTCCTTACGGGATTCCTTTTCCCCAACTCTCGCGCATCGATTCCCTGCACTGCCCATTGAGCTGCCAATAGCCCCATCTCGCGCAAAGGCTGGTGGATCGTGGTGATGCCGGGCGTGGAAACGATCGCTGGAAGGACATCGTCGAATCCGACGACAGAGCAATCCTCCGGCACCTTCATTCCTGCCTCCGTCAGACCACGCACGACCCCCAGGGCGGTCAGGTCGTCGAAAGCGAGGACTGCCGTAAACGGGCGCCGGGTAGCAAGTATCTTCCTGGCAAATCCCAACCCGCCTTCAAAACCCGAAGCAGGATCCATGAGGTTCGGCAGTTGAAAAACCAAACGCGGATCGATCTCGACTCCGGCTTCCTCGGCCGCACGCCTCGCGCCGTCCCACCGCGGTTCGCTGTCGAAGAGTTCTTCCGGCCCTCGAATGACCGCTATCTTGCGATGACCAAGCTCGATCAGGTGCCCCATCGCAAGGGCGCCTCCCGCTTCGTTGTCCACAAAAAGCGAACTGATCTTCCTTCCTGTCAGATCGCGGCCCACTATCACGATGGGGACGTGATTCTTCTCGATGTCCGCGAGCAGATCGGTCTCTTCAAAGATCCAACTTGCAATGACGATGACCCCTTCCGCGCGCCGTTCGAGGATCATTTTCAAATAGGTATCGAAAAGTCGTCGCTGCGTCTGCGTGTCCATCAGAAGCGGCAGATAGTTAGCCGGCTGAAGGCCCGCTTGAATTCCCCGTACGATCGGAATGCAGAAAGGATCGGACAGATCGTAGGCAAGAACCGCGATAGTCTGGCTGCGCCTGCGGCGGAGCGAGCGCGCATAGGCATCGGGATGGTATCCGAGCTGCAGCGCCATTTTGCGAATCCGTTCTCGCGTGGACGCAGCGACGTTTTGTGAAAGCGGTGCCTCGCTCAGCACAATCGAAACCGTCGAAACGGAATAACCGCAGGCGCGGGCTACGTCGAGCAGCGTGACATGGCCGGACTTTCGTTGACCCAATTCTCAGCCTCCTGGCACGTCTTCGTCTTCTGCTGCGGCCCAGCGCCATTCTGCCACAAACGCACCGCAAGTAAAGGGCAATCGTGGTCGCGATCGGAAGTTGGGCTCGACTGGCGCTTTGAAGTCTCGCCTTCTGCGCAATGGCGAAGCATTTTTTCCTTGACATGAAAATCAATCAATTTTACAGTCTTTTCACCAACATTCAAACGTTTGAATAGAATGTTCGGATCGGGGGCAACCCATGACATTCAGATCTGCAGTCACTCGTATTGCGCGGAAATCCGTTATTGCCGGCGCTTTCCTCTGCTGTGCCATCGCCGCATTCGGGCAGGCGGGAAGAGGGGCGATCAGTGGTCTCATCACCGATCCGAGCGGAGCGATTGTTCCTGGCGCGAAAGTCAGCGCCACGGAGCAAGCGACGGGAACGAAGCTCTCTACCGTATCGACGGCTGCAGGTATCTATACATTCGTCTCTCTTACTCCAGGTAAATATCAGGTGACTGTCGGTGCAAAAGGATTCGAGACGGCCGTCCAGAAAAACATCGATGTCACGTTGGACCAGGTCTCCACGGTCAACATAACTTTGACGCTGGGCAATGTCAATGAAGTGGTCACCGTAAACGAAGCAACTTCCCTGGTGGACACGAGTAACTCGACGGTAGGCCAGCTCATCTCTTCTGAAACCATCGACCGCGTTCCACTGCTTACTCGCAATGTTTTTGATCTTGTGCAGTTGAGCGCCGGAGTTACTCCCGCCAATGGAGCGCCTAACTCGTCAAGCTCGTTTGCCATCGAAAACATCTCCAGCGGCCGCCCTGGCGTTGACGTATCCTCCTACACCATCAACGGAGCTATTGTTGGATCGGTTTACTTCATGGTCGATGGCAGTCCCTTAGGTATCGCCGAGAACAATGTTGCGGCCATTATTCCGGCGCTGGATATTCCCGAAGACGGTGTCGAGGAGACGCGCGTAGAGACGCAGAATACGCCGGCCTCTTATCAAAGCGGCGGCGCCGGCGTGATTAGCCTGGTGACAAAATCGGGTGGCAATCGCTTCCACGGCGACGCCTTTGGCGTTTTTCGTCCCAATGTCCTGGCCGCGAACGAATATTTCAACAAGCAAAGCCAAATCGGCAACGGGACTGCGAACACGCCGCCCTCATTCCACCGCTATCAGGAAGGCGGCGCTTTCGGCGGCCCCATTCTTCACAACAAGCTCTTCTTCTTTGGAGACTACGAGGCCACGCAGCAGCAGCAGTTCGACGGCTCAAATACCTTCACAGTGCCTACCACCGCCGAACGTACAGGCGACTTTTCGGCTGACAACTTCACCATCTATAACCCGCTCCTGCCAGACAATCCGGACGGGACTCGACAGGCATTCACGAATAACATCATCGCTAACCCGAATCCGATCGCGTTGAAGTTTTTGTCTGAATTTCCCAAGTGTAATGTCGGGCCCAGCTGCGATTCCGATCCGAACGGAACCCAGAACAACTTATATCTCCCTGGGCTCGATCCAACCACGGCGCAGCGATTTGACGTTCGCATGGACTGGGCCGAAAGCGAGAAGCAGCGCATCTTCGGCCGCTTCTCTTTCGATCGGCTCTTTACTTCGACCTTTAATGCATTCGGGAATATGTGGGACCTGAATTATGCGCAAAACGTGACAAATGGGCGCAACATACTTCTTGCCGACGATCTGACTCTCAGCCAGACCACATTCTCCAGCTACGTTACTCGTTCACGCGTCATTACGAGAACCAGGGTGGCGATCCGCGCCAAGTCGGATTCGACATCACTACCCTCGGTTTCCCTTCTTCGCTGGCAGCCCAGGAGGTATACAAGTTGCTACCCTTCGTGCTGTTCACCGACTACAACAACGGATCGGACGGTATCGGGGGCACCGCGGACTACAACACGTTCCAATATGCCAGCGAAAACAGCGACGCCGATATCAGCATTACGAAGTTAAAAGGAAAACACGAGATTTCAGCAGGCTTCGAATATATGAAGCGTTTCCTCAATGTCGGCC
>CAZASC010000340.1:0-3879 GCA_964487695.1 uncultured Victivallales bacterium | reverse complement strand
GCAATTTCCGTCTTGGAGGTTACATGCTCGCGCAGGTAACCTCTTTTTATATTTTTTAGGAAAAATGTATGGTATTATATGCCCATGAATTCCACCCAGTTCCTTTACGGTTGTGTCGCCGGTCTCGTGCCGCCGCTCCTATGGCTTTGGTTTTGGCTGAAAGAAAATAATTTGCATCCAGAGCCGCGTGTGACTCTGATGAAATGTTTCCTGTACGGCATGGCTGGCGTCTTCGTCGCTCTCCTTTTTCAATGGCTCTCAGCACCACTATTCGCCGCCGCAGACAATTTCCATCGCTACATCGTCTGGGCGGCCATCGAAGAAATCGTCAAGTTCGGAGTAGTCTTTTTCGTCGCTTGTGGCGGCTTCAGTATTTTTGGAGCCTTCAGTACGGGCAAGAAGGGTGAACAAAAGACCCCCGCAAACAATGTCAATAAAAAAAATAAAATGGATGAGCCGATTGACGCCATGATTTATATGATTACCGCCGCGCTCGGTTTTGCCGCTCTCGAGAACGTCCTTTTCATGCTCGGCACCGTCTCCGAAAGCAATCTAACCTCGGTTCTCGTCGTCGGCGACATGCGCTTCATCGGAGCCATCCTCGTCCATGTCGTATCGTCGGCTATGGTCGGCTTTATGATAGCCGCTTCTTTCTATTGCGCCAGGTATCTCAAGGTCATCGCCGTCATTGTCGGTCTTGCTATGGCTACGGCATTGCACTCAGCTTTCAATTTGTCTATAATAAGCAGTACATCTGTGGACACGCTCAAAGTTTTCGCTTGGGTCTGGGGCGCTGTGGTTATCCTTATTATTATTTTCGAGGAGATTAAGGGTTTGGAGATACGGCATGATATACTATTACAACGTAAAAATTAGCGAGAAAAAATAAGTTGGCAGAAAATTAATAGAATTAATAGCACAAATAAAAACATGGCGACAAAAGAAAAAAGATCATTTTTTGAAAGGCTGACGGGGACAGTCAAGATGGATGATGAGGAGAATGAGATTTCTGCCGCAGACAGCCGATCGGCAGGTGGCGGGAAATTTAAGAAAGTCGGTATGGGGAATAGCAGTGGGAACGGCCGCTTATCCTCGAAGTCAGATATGTCGGGGTCGGCCGGCAATCTTTCCAGTCTCGAGAGTGGCGCCGACTGGATCGAGAATGAAAGTCAGGATGCCGAACTCACCGTTGACGTTTTCCAGACTCCTGATTCTATCATCATCAAAGCCATGACCGCCGGCGTTGATCCAAATGACCTCGACATTTCTATTGCCCGCGATATGGTCGTCATCCGTGGCCACCGCGAAGAAGAAAAAACCGCCCGCACCGACGATTATTTCGTCCAAGAGCTCTATTGGGGTTCATTCTCACGCACCATCTCCCTGCCTGAAGAAGTTGACGTTGATGAAGCCGACGCTGTCTGCAAGCACGGCTTACTTATTTTGAAATTGCCGAAACTCGACAAGAAGCGCCAGACGAAGCTCAAGGTGAAGACAATCTAGTGTCTCGTCATTTTGCATTATGCGGATCGAAAAAATCCTGCAGACCCAAATAGGTTTGGAGAGCTAAATTTTTAATAAACGCATCGCGCGTGACAGGATTATCCAGTTGAGGTTCGTAGATATAACTGTACTCAATGAGCATGCTGGCGGCATCGGCTGTGTTATTGGCGCCGACAGCGATAAGCTCCGGATCATCAATGATGCCGGCCGACTCCCCTTTCAGATCGGAAACGGAATTATCCTGCGCAAGCCGTTTGAAGACAGCGTCGGCGATAGTCCGCGTGGTAGTGCTGTTATCGTATTGTACCGCCGGAACATATATCGCAAAACCTGAATATTTTCCCGGTTTGTCACCGCGTTCGGGATAATCATTGAAATGGATGTGAATTTCTATGTCAATATTGTTCTCATTGGCCCATTTCGTTATACCATAGAGCTGTACAATACCGTTCGGCGATGAAGTAGCATGTTCCATCGTCCCCTTCGGCATAGTTATCGAACCGTCAGCGATCATTTCGGAAAATTGTTGTTTATAAGCTTTCTCCCATGCAACAATGTCACTCCAATCGGTCTTGAAATAATCTGCAAAAATCGGATTCCACGACTGAGTAGTACGGGTGACGATGACTTGATAGTGGTCATTCTCTTGAAGAGAATGTTTGGAGGTCATCTGCCAATTCGACGACAAGATCACGTTCTTTGATATCACCATACGGTGACATATATTCTGCACCACCATAATCTGGCTGATGTCCAGGCACAAGAAGAATACGGACTTTTTTCTGCGAAATAGAAGCAGTAGAAGTGGCAGTCGTGGTAAAAGTAGCTACAGATTGACCCGTCGCGTTGTAATCCCCCTGGATATCGGCAATAGTCTTAGGATTATGACTGACAATGACAGCCGCAAGCTGGCTACTAATGTTCTCAATCATTGAAAATGTCATCCGAATTTGATCGGGATACGTATAGACAAGCCACGTGATACAAAGAATGACGATTATAAAAAGTGTTGCGATATAATAACGCATATGCAGTCATTATAGCAGATTCGAACTTTAATAACCGATGGAATGGTGCCAAGACCCAGGATCGAACTGGGGACCTCATCCTCTTCAGGGACGCGCTCTACCAACTGAGCTATCTTGGCGTAAAAATCAATTTGTAAAAATGTGAACTATAAATTCTGCCTATAAATCCTTTAACGTATTCTCGAAACTTTGCCCCGACGTCGTGGTGCTCGCGCTTGACGACGAGCCGGCATTTGAAATACTGCCCGACAGCCCGCTTCTCTGCCAGAGCGACTCAAGAGCGGCGGCGTACGGCTGTATGAAATAAAACGCCCCCACCGACAAGCCAATGATAATGATCCAGTAGATGAAACGGAAAAATGTACTCCACTTTTCCGCCCTGCGCATCTTCTTCAAAAGGCTATTATTTTCCTCGCCAAGGGCAACAGCTTGCCGGACAAGCTCTGTGAGCTCATGTATATCCCCCTGCGTATCATGTGCATCCCCATTCATACCAAAACAATATAGCAGAAACAACAGCAAAAATAAAGGCTTGAAAATTTAGGCCCGAAAATTTATGTCCCAAATTTTTCATTCAGTACGTGGATTGTCTTCGGTCCGATGATCCCATTCTCACCACTGATATTGTACTTCTGTTGGAATGTTTGTAGCGCCGCTGTGGTGCAGGCACCAAACGTGCCCGTGCGAGGACAGTTATTCAAGGACTTGCCAGACGGCGGATAGTCGCCATCATCAAGAAGCGCAGTCTGTAAAGCAAAAATTTGTGTCGACGATGCTCCCGTCTCAATCCATGTATGTGGTAAAAGCAAAGTATCGAACGAACCAGCTACGCTAATTACATTATTCGGATCGAAAAAGTCTTGCAGACCCAGATACGTCTGGAAGGCGAGATCTTTGATGAACACATCGCGCGTAGCCGGATTATCCAGTTGTGGTTCGTAGATATAACTATATTCGATGAGCATGCTGGCGGCATCAGCTGTGTTGTTGGCACCTACGGCAATGAGTTCGGGATCATCAACAATGCCAGTCGATTCTCCCTGCAGATCAGAGACCGGATTGTATCGTGCGAGCCTTTTGAAAACATCATCAGCGATGGCGTGCGTCGTAGTGCTGTTATCATATTGGGCCGCCGGAACATATATAGCAAAACCTGTATATTTCCCATGCTTGTCGCCATGTCCGACATAATCATTGAAATGGACATGGATTTCTATGTCAATGTTATTCTCATTTGCCCATTTCGTCATGCCGTAGAGCTGTATAATACCATCGGGCGGTGATGTAGCATGATCAATTATTACTTTGGGCAGAGTAATCGATCCATCTGCAACCATAGCGGAGAATT
>CAZASC010000339.1:0-3882 GCA_964487695.1 uncultured Victivallales bacterium | reverse complement strand
TCTTCATCCTAAGGCTATCAAGATCGTGAAATCCTATCGTTATGTGGGAAACATAGTGAGCCAAATCAGGCGTTTCTGCTCGGTAGAGGCTTCCAAGATCGATAGACGCACGCTTTATGTCTCCGATGTACGAAGTATGGAGATCCTGGAGTTCGCGCAAGAAATTCAGAAGGCCTTCGGTGCGCCGCCCGTGCGGGAGGCGCCGGTGACGTTGTTGCGCGCGATAGCCTTCGCGGGCGACGTCCTCAAGGGTGTGGGAATGAAGAATCCCCCTTTGACGTCGTTTAGGCTTGGGAATCTTCTGACTGGAATGAATTATGACATGTCTTCGACCTTAGAGGTTGCGGGTCCCGACCCCTATAGCCTGAAGGACGGGGTTGAGGCTACTGTAGAGTGGATTCTAAATCATGGATAGTATCAGGAAGTATCAGGACTTAAGTCTCTTTCGAATGCCGAGCGACTTCCGCGGGCGCTCGGCGATCGTTGTGCAAATATGGTGGATAGTGCAGGACACGTTATTCCGGATGTCGCCGCAAGTGTGTTACCGGTGGAGAAATCTCCTTCTCAGGATATTTGGAGCGAGAATAGGGAAGAAGGTTCAGATACGCTCAACTACCCGCGTGACCTATCCTTGGAAGGTGACCATAGGAGATTATGTGTGGGTGGGCGACGATTGTGTCTTTTATAGTCTCGATGAAATTGTTGTCGGGTCCCATGTGGCCATAGCGCACGATGTTTACTTCTGCACGGGAATCCACGATTATCAAGAGCTCACCTTTTGTATTCTTCGAAAGCCTATTTATATCGAGGATGAAGTGTGGATACCGAACGATGTGTTTGTCGGCCCAGGCGTCACGATTGGAAACGGATCAGTGGTTGGAGCCCGTAGCACGGTGTTGCACGATCTTCCTCCGGGTATGGTCTGTTTTGGGAACCCCGCGAGGCCAGTCAAAAGCCGTGTTATGCATGGAGTTAAATCATGAATATATTACATGTGATTCCATCTATCGAGCCCGCCACCGGAGGTCCAGCCGAAGGGCTTAAGCAGTTATGCGACATTTATCACGCCGGCGGCCATAAAGTAGATGTCGCTTCCTTGGACTCGCCTGACAGGGCGAAAGCTATTTCATTTCCCGCGAGGACTATCGGTCTTGGTCCCGGCTTCGGGGTGTACGGTTACTCATTCGGCGCGACGCCATGGTTGAAGAAAAACATTGCGAGCTACGATGTCGTTATCCTGAATTCAATTTGGCAATTCAGCACTTTGGCGGCATACAGGGCGCTGGTAGGCACTGGAATTCCTTACGCCGTTTTTACCCATGGGATGTTGGACCCATATTTCAGACGGAGATTTCCGTTGAAGCACGTGAAGAAGTCTGTCTATTGGCATCTGTTCTTGCAGCGAATCCTGGAAAGAGCAAGTACGGTCTACTTTACGTGCGAGGAAGAGATGGTACTGGCGCGGCAGTCGTTTCCTCGCTATCGGGTGCATGAGACAGTCGTGCAATATGTGTCATATGGGCCGGATTGCGATGGGGTCCGCGCTGCCGAAGAGTTCCTTTCTCGCTGGCCGCGATTGCGGGGCAAGCGCATTGCGGTAAGTCTTGGCCGAATTCATCCGAAGAAGGCGACGGATATTCTCATCAAGGCTTTTGCAGGATCGCTAGCAAAGGATTCAGATTGGTATCTGGTCATTGCCGGTCCGGATCAGGTCGGCTGGCAGAAAGAGCTCGAAGGGCTTGCGTCGAGGTTGGATATAGCCGATCGAATTATATGGACCGGGATGCTGAGCGGAGCGGTGAAGTGGGGAGCCTTCTTTGCGTCCGAGGTCTTTGTTCTTCCATCTCACCAGGAAAACTTTGGGATTGTAGTTGCGGAAGCACTGGCTTGTGGATTGCCTGCGATCATTTCGGACAAGATCAACATCTGGCGAGAGATTGAGAATTATCAGGCTGGCATTGTTGGAAGCGATACGGTCGAGGCTACAAGAGCGTCTCTGAATCGTTGGTCTGAGTTGTCGGATGAGGATAGAGATAGGTTGCGATCTAACAGCAGGAGGTGTTTCGCCGAGCAGTTCGACTACAGGCAGACATCGGAAAAGATCTTGCAATCAGTGGAGATTCTGCGTCGAGGCAACGCCCGACAGGCGGAGTCGTTGACAGCGGTTGGATTAGAGGATCATGTTCCGTCGAATACTTAGAGTGTTTGGCGCCTTGAGCGCGGGCATGGGCATCACGCTGATTACCCAGTTACTTCTTCCTCCGGCGTTTCTGCACTACTACGGAGTGAGCAGGTATGGCGAGTGGCTGGTGCTTTCGGGAACGTTGAGCTACCTTGGGCAATTGAACTTCGGAATCACGACCTATGCCAGCAATGAACTGACCATGCTTCGCAAGAGAGGCGAACTGAGCAGATACAAGGAGCTACAAGGAAGCACCTTGTGTCTGCTTTTGTTCATGATATCTATTGGAGGTTGCATCCTGTTTGCTGTTTGCCTTCTGCCCCTGGTGAAGTTGCTGCATTTGTCCACGATGTCCTCCGCTGAAGCCCGCTTTGCGGCATTGTTCCTCGGCCTACAGGTGATGGTCAATATCTTTGCCGGGTACTATACAAGTCTTTTCATGGTCGTCGAAGAGCCGCATCGCGGATTCGATTGGTTCAATTATCGACGTTTGGGTGTGACGCTGGTCAGCGTCCCCCTGGCCATGTTGAGGGTTTCATTTGTCGGCATGGCTATTGGGCAGTTTGTTGCCGCGTTGTTGATTGTTTTATGTACGATTGCCGATTTGAAGCGACGCATGGGGGATCTCCCTTTGGGTCTTCAAGGGGCTAGTTGGAAGGTTGCGAAGTCAACACTCGCACCGAGCGGCATGTTTGCCATGATATTCATGCAACAATTCATGATCTTCCAGGTTCCATTGATTCTGTTGCAATGGATTCTCGGACCGGAAGTAGTCGTGCGGTTCAGTATCAGTCGCACTATTCTTTCGACCGCCCGGCAACTTCTGGCATCCATTACAAATGCTATTGCTCCGGAGATTACGTTCAGCTTTGCCAGCCGCGACATGAAGAAGATGTTGAGCATCTTCCATTATTCGGAAAAGGTCGTTTATGGGGTAATCCCGGTAGCTAATTTAGGGGCTTTCCTTCTATCGCCGATTCTGCTCAAGGTTTGGCTGCATAAGCCGCTGCTCTTCGATCCCTTTCTGTATGGCTTGATGGCATTGATTTCGGGGGCCATGAGCATGAGGGAGCATAAACAGTTCTTCCAGTTTTCCACCAACGAACACCGTCGGATGTCGATGGTGGTCTTCTACGGAAACATTCTGATGATTGCCGTCAGTGTTCCATTTACAGTAAGATTTGGGCTATTCGGTTTTATGTTCATCTGGCTGATCTCCGAGATAGCGCAGATGGGACTTATTTATCACGAGAACAAGAAGCTGTTTCTCGACGATCCTTCTATCAATCTGATCCCTGTGTTGAAGTTGGGTTTGACGATGGCGGTTTCGTTGATATTTTGCGTTGTCTTTCTCAACTTCACGATGCAATGGTCGCTCATTCCTGCTGGCGCGGCCGCGATGGCTGGAATCCTATCTCTGGTCGTAGCGTGTTTTTACATATTTGGACTCAAGGATGTTTGGGATTTGGTTCGTCGCAGGATGCGGGGAGGTGCGGCGAGTTCGTTGCTCAGGGCCTGACTGGATGTCCATTCAAAGACAGAAATCCCCTGATCGTGCGCGGCGATTGCGCTCGATCAGGGGATTTCTGTCTTCAGGATTTGCTTACTTGTCGGTAAGTGCTTCGACGCCGGGAAGTTTTTTGCCTTCGAGAAACTCCAGGCTGGCTCCGCCGCCGGTGGAGATGTGGGTGATCTTGTCG
>CAZASC010000338.1:0-3891 GCA_964487695.1 uncultured Victivallales bacterium | reverse complement strand
CTTGTCACTCGCCTGCTGAGCAGGCTCGAGCCAAGTCCCTGAGCTCCATAGTTGGGCATCAGTAAATAAGCAGAAAAGAAGGAGGAACATGAAGGCAAACTACGTGTACACAACAAATCCGGCGCAAATCGGCAAGTTTCTATGCGTCATTCAGTCGGCCGGGGTCCCACCGAAACTCACTAGCACGCACCTCCAAGCACTGGGGTTCAAGAGCACAAACGATCGGCCCCTGCTCACGATTGCCAAAGCTTTAGGCTTTGCTTCGTCGACTGGTCAACCCACGGAACGGTGGCAACAGTACAGAAACAAGAGTCAGAGCAAAGCAGTTCTTGCGCAGGGAATTCAAGAGCACTACTCAGAACTATTCAAAATGTATCCCGATGCTAATCTCAAGGACACCGAAGCCCTTCACAACTTCTTCAGCACTCACACTACCGTTGGCGCGAGCACTCTCAAGTTCATAATCGCGACATTCAAGGCCCTTGTGGGTCTTGCTGATTTTGAGACAGAAGCAAGCATCGTCACGCCTACTCCGGCGGCACCGACATCGGCTGCAACCACCGCGGCTCCTTTCTTGGGTGAACCGCAGACAACTGGACTCCTTCTGCAGAAACAGACAAAGGGTGGTGTAACGGTCAATATCAACATCGAGCTTGCACTTCCAGAGAATGCTACACAGGAAACGTTCGATGCATTCTTCAAGTCGATGAAGAAGCATCTCATGGACTAGATATGAAACTATCTGACATCCAGAACCGTGTGGAAAGGTTCAAGAGGGATGCTCACGGATTGTTCTCGAAGTACGAGACATCCCCCTCTCGAGTCGTTGATCTTACGAATACTTATCAACAACTCAAGGGACTTTCCATCCAACAGGACGACTTGTTCCGGCAATCCATCCGGTGTGCGGAACAGCAACTCTATCGTGCATCGCATGTGATGGCATGGGCAGCATTCATGGATTTTCTTGAGGTGAAGATAGCCAGCAAGGGCTTCCCTGCACTGCACATTGCCTACCCAAGTTGGTCGGCATGCAAGACTGTTGAGGATCTCAGGGAGAATGTTGTCGAGTTTCAACTTGTCGAAGCAGCACAGAAGTTAAACCTCTGCTCCAAGACCCAGAAGAAAGCCCTTCATGGCCTGCTCAACAAAAGAAACGAGTGCGCGCACCCGAGTGATTTCTATCCTGAACTGAATGAAACTCTCGGCTACATCTCTGAGGTCTTCCAACGAATCGCTCAGATACAACCAAAATGAGAATGCCCAACATTGGATTCGTTGCGACGCGGTAACCCGCGCGCAACAATCCGGACGTTGGGTCACAATAATGAAGACCAGATACTTAAATTGCGCGTTGTTGATCATCGTCTCAACGATGATGACGGGATGCTGGATGATGGGAGAATGCAAAGTGCATATCTCTGGCATCATCACGGACGAAGCTGGGCATCCAATAGAAGGTGCAAAGGTGGCCTTCGGCAGCATAATGGAGGAAATGACGCCCAAGGATGGGAGCTTCCTCTTTGGCGGCCATCTGCCGGATGGCCGTTTGTCAATCAAAGCCACAAAGCCAGGATTCAAACCATACGAAGGAAGAAAATCCTTCAACTACTACGATGTCAGAGTCACGCTCGCGGCGGAAACAAATCCGGTATCGAGCAAGGCTGTCTGGACTGTCTTGAAAAAGGAAGAGTTGGGAAACTATTATAGATCTCAAAATCCATGGTAAGAGACCCAACAACTGAAGGCATCGTATTTGTCAATCCGCTGCGCGTCTTGCCAAAACGATGCTTCAGAACGTTCGCCACAAAGATATGAATGATATACTGCCCAGATTTCTCACTCTTCTTTCGTTGGTAGGAATAATCGGGACGCCGATTATTGCGAATCGGAAACACAGGGATGTCGGACGGTGGCTATTCGCAACCGTCCCCGTGCTCTGGATTACAGCAACGCCATGCTTGATTGCCATTTGCATGTTTTCCGATCTGGAGAAGCTCCCGGAATCAGAACGGCCAGCTTCCGCAAAACGAGAGAAGATTTTCTGCTGGATAATGATGAGTTTAGCGGCTCTATTCTATGCAATTGTGTTCCCGGGCATTTAACAATTATTGAGGCGAACCAAGCACTTCTCGCTATCGGCGCGAAAGCCGCGCCTCAGCGAGAGTGCGGTCGTTGGACCCAAGAGAAAATGGATTACTTTGCCATAGAACCAGAAGTCGCCGGTGGCTGGGGCAAGAACACTATTGCAGACAGGACTGTTCACCCGCCACGGATAATATACCTACACTACGAGTTTGATGGTTGGCTTGGCGATGACATTGTCGAGAGCGCCCCCTGTTTCCTCGTCTCAGAGCGTCTTGCCAATCTCTTGTCAGGCAATCTTACGGGATACGGCCTTGCTGAGGTCGAAGTCTCGACCTCAGAGGAATTCCGCGATCTGAACCCACATCTGCACTTGCCGACCTTTCATTGGCTGCAACTCACTGGCGCAGCGGGAAAGGACGACTTCGGCCTCGCGCAGGATCTGAGGTGTGTTGTCTCTGGCAACGCTCTGGTTGTTCTGCGGCAGGCGAACATATCTCATTGTGAAATTGAAAGATGGGAAGGTCCAACCACCGGCGGAACCGTACGTCGCTAAACGCGCCGCCAGTTCGCCGGAACATTCGGAGGGCAAATGAATCCAGATGGATATACTATGATTTTCAACGTTGCAAACGCTGGCTTCAAGAGTTGGTGGTTTCCGGCGTTTGGTTTGATTTTTGTCGGCATGGGTCTTGCACTGCCCAGGCTTTTCAAAATGGGCTTTGTTCGACCAACACCGCCGCCAGATATGCAGAAGTGGTTTCCTCGTATCCTTCTTGTGTTCGCCATTCTTTGGACATCGTTCAATTTTATCACAACGTTCGCAGACTATCGGAGAGCTGTTACTGCGATGCAGAACAATCGGGCGAAGGTTGTCGAAGGTCTGGTAATGGATTTCAAGGCCATGCCGTATACAGGTCACGCGATGGAGTCTTTCGTTGTGCGGGGCGTACGATTTGAATATGCGGATAACGTCTGTACAGCCGGTTTCAACAATACCGCGTCGCATGGCGGCCCGATTAGAGAAGGATTACCCGTCAAGATCTGGTATCTTGGCGGCGAAATTCTGCGTTTAGACATCAAACAAGCTCCGAACCAAGTGCAGGAGGATACGGCTCACAAGCTCGCCAATCCACAGCACTGACGTTCGAGATAGAAAATGAATGGATTGATCATATTCGGAATCTGCTTCATCACGTGGATGGCTTGGGTGCCAGCCGTGCTGATGGAGAAGAAAGCAAGAGGAGATTCGGGTGGTACGACAATACTCCCCATCATCCCGTTGTTCCCGTTGGTTGCATGGGGAATCGGAGTCGGACTGAATCTGGTCAAACCCATGCTCGGGCTGTATGTTGTCGGCGGTCTGCACGCGGGTCTGTTTGTGTTGTTCATCGGATCAGTCATTGTGTCGGCAGTCAAAATCAAGATGAGAAGATCTCGAACAACCCGCTGATGGGTAGCCTCGCAAGGCTCGCCACCATGCACACGGACGTTGGCTAAAAGGAGGATAATCATATGGTAAGAGCGATTGAAGTTGAGGAAAGCAATCCGCGGCTCAAGGCGGCATTTCTCGATGTCGTTGAGAACCAATTGCGCGACAATGAACCTCCGCAGACACGAGAGACGCTCAACCGCCTGATGGCGGACGGCGTTTCCAAGGATGACGCGAAGATATACATTGCCCAAGCCGTCTGTGTCGAAGTGTGGGACACGCTCCGGAACCAGAAAGCGTTTGATTTGCAGAGATACGTGCGTAACTTGAAGAATCTTCCCAAGGAACCAGAAGACAAATAGGTCAGCCAACAA
>CAZASC010000337.1:0-3895 GCA_964487695.1 uncultured Victivallales bacterium | reverse complement strand
AGGTGTTCTGGAAGAACCGGAAATAATGGCAGGCATCGTAGATGCTGGCCGCCACAAGAATGGCCGTTCCGCGGTCATTATTTAGACGCGGCTTCAGACTGAAATCCTCGATGATGCTGGCGATAATGCGCTGCTTCCGTTCGCCCGCGCTCATCAACTCCTCCATGCTCGCCCAGCGCTTTCGGATAACGGCGCGCTGAAAATTATTCAACCCCTTGGTTTTCTGCTCAAACCATGCGTCAATAGCCGCCTTCGATGTAATCCGCTGCGGAACATCGCGAGCCTCGTATTTCAGGTCGAGGATAACCTTGTCTGCGACCGCTTCATGGAACTTGTAGGTGTGGATGTAGGTGCCAAACACGTCCCGCGTCATTTGCTTGTCTTTGCGAAGTAGTGGCGTGCCGGTGAACCCGATGAAGATTGCATGTGCCAGCCAACGCTTCATCTGCTCATTCATGTCGCCGCCTTGAGTGCGGTGACATTCGTCAACGAAAACGTAGAACCGGCCATGAACCGGCGGCGGCTCGCCCTTCATATCCGACGGATCGAACTTATGGATCAAAGCGCAGAGCAGCCGAGGCGTGGTCGCCCCGATCTTGGCGACGAATTCCGCCCGCGTAGTGATGCGAGGCGAGGTCGAATTCTCGCCGATCACCCCGGCGTTCTTCATCACCCCTTCAATCTGCTTGTCCAGTTCATCGCGATCCGTCACCACCAGAATGCGGGCTTCTGGATCGTTCTCCATGATCCACTTGGCCAGCAAAACCATCAGGATGCTTTTGCCGCTGCCCTGTGTGTGCCAGATGACGCCGCCCTCGCGTTTGCGAATGCGTTCTTGCGCTGCTTTCAATCCGGCATATTGATGCGGGCGGGGAACTTTCTTTCTGCCGTTATCGAAGATGATGCAGTTCCGTATCAGATCGAGCAGGCGCGTCTTGTCACACATCTCGGCCAGAGGCCAGTCGAGCAATGCGCCGGGCGTCAGATTGCTGGTGTCGGCAGGCTTCCACTCGACAAAGAACTCTTCTTGCGTTGTCACCGTACCGTAGCGCAATCCCTGAGAATCGCTGCCGGCAAAGACAAACTGCACCGTCGCGAAGAAGTCCTTATTGAAGAGCTTCTCTTGGTTTGTGATGAGCTGGCGTACGCCGTCACCCACTTCCACGGAACTGCGCTTCAACTCGATCACGCCGATGGCGATGCCGTTAATATATAGAACCAGATCGGGACGGCGCTCATAGCCGCCGCGCAACGTGACCTCTTCGGCAAGCGCGAAGTCATTCTTCTCTGGATGCTCCCAATCGATCAGATGCACGGTTTCGTGCGGCTGCCCTGCGGCAATCTGGACCGGAACGCCATAACGCAGCAATTGATAGGTGCGCAGGTTGGCCTGGTAAAGGCTGATGCCGGTAGTATCGGCGGCGGCCAGCAACTTCTGGAGCGCTGCAGAGATGTGCGCGTCGGAGTAGCCGCGATCTTTCAGGCTCGCCGTGAGCAGTTCTGTTTCGATGCAGCGGTTGTTGGCCCGCTTATGCCAGTCGCCCAGGGATCGATAGCCGAGAGAATCTGGACGCGCCTTGTCTGTAAACAACTTGACGACGCGGTTTTGCGTGCGCCGTTCAGAACGCGGCTGCTCAGGCATGGATTGCCTCCGAAGTGACCAGCCGTGTCTTGCCAGTCAGAAGTTCTTGCATCATGGCTTGCTTGAGATTTCGGGTTTTAGTGAGGCGCTGATCTAGCGCGGCCAGTTCAGCATCCATGTCCGTCAAAACGGTGGCGATTGCCTCTTGTTCATGTGGTTCGGGACATTTTGCCTCGATGCCCTCAATGGTTTTTGCATTCAAACTGGGCACACCCGACGCTTCGTTGTATCGCTTCCAATCAAAGCGCCAGAAGAGGTAGAAGAGAAATTTTGCGCTGTTCCCGTTCTTGACGTTCGAATAGAAGAGCGTGTCTACCGTCCAAAATGGCGTATCCATGTATTGAGGTTGATCGATTGTTCCCTTTCGACCAATGAGAACAGAAGGCTTGTCGCAGATATAGCTGTTAGTGCTCCCGATTTGTCCACCTGTGGCGAGTATTGGATAAATTCCATCCTCGGTTTCGATGCCGCGCTGACTCTTCCCGTGGCAGATAGTCAACATCTCGCCTAGCTTTTTTGTTTCCCACTCGCCGATGAAGCCAGGCAGGCGGGTTTGGCCGGTGAGGAGTTGCTGCATAGCGGCCTGTTTAAGGTCGTGCTTCTTGGCAATCAGCCGCTCTATCCCTTTCAGCAATTCATCCACATCCCTCAAAGCTGTGGCGATAGCGCCTTGTTCGGCGGGTGCTGGAACCAACGCAAGAACAAGTTTCAAATTATGCTGGCTTATATTAGCGCGGATTGCGCCCTGCCCCATCGGAATAATCTGAGAACGGACTGACGGAGCGCGTAGAGCATAACCGGAATAAAGAGGATCGAGGCTGTCATTCTTGGGGCGTCCGCAAATGACAAATCCACCGAATACCACTTGTTCAGAACCTAGATAGGCTGACGCTAAGCCGACTTCTTCCTGGGTCTCGGATGTTCGATTGAAAAGAACATCGCCGTGCCGAACTGCGTAGGAATTCAGAAGTGACTCCGATAACATAATGCGGCCAGAGATCTCAGGTCCGTAAATATGCGAATAGGTAATAGGTTCCAAGACGTTGATAAAGGGAACGCCTTGGCCGTACGCTTGCTTCTCGGCGTTCACGCCGTTACGAAAATCAAATAGGTCATCAAAGGATTTCACATCCCACTCTTGCGGGATCAAACCAACTGCGGTCCTCTTGTACCCAGCCTTTAATTCCATGCCGCCCCCATTTTCCGAAGATGGCTATCAACGCGCTTGCTGAGCGTCATGAATTCATCATCCAACTCTCGCAACGGTGTCTGGTAACGCTCTGCAAGCTGCCGGACGCGTCCGGTAAGGTTCTGAGAGACGCGGTCGAGTTCGCTCCGTAGGCAGCCAGCAATGTGAGTGAGCCATTTGTCATCGACAACCAGTGTCTTTACTTCGTCCTCTGTCAGCTTGGGATACTTGGCGTCGAGCTTCGCTTCCAAGCCTTCCTCGGCGGTTTTGAGGTGGGCTTTGATCTTGTCTTTCTTATCGAGCAATGCGGCATATTCCAGAAGCGCCGCGCGCTCGTCGTCGTAATCTGGGTCTTTGCCAATTTCCTTCAGGCGCGCCTTTACAGCTTTCGCCGTGATCTTCTGCTTGTCGCCCTCGCCTTCGATCACCTCATTAAGCAGGCCCTCTTCACCGCTCTGCTCTTCACGTTTCTCGTCAAGTTTCTGGTCAATATCGGTGAGTTGGGCCTGCAATTTCGCGATGCTGTTACGCTCAGCGGTGAAATAGCGGTCAATTAGAATCGATGCCGGAACAAGATCGGACTTGAAACGGCGCTTGCCGCGCTTGAAGTCGTGCTTCTCCGGCCAAACGAGCTTGTTTTCCTTGTTCTTGACCTGCACGATCTCACGCGGCTGTGCGCCCTGCTTCCACCCTTCGGCGGCGATCAGGTAGCAATCATCCTGCATTGTCTCGGCCCAATAGACCATCAGATGCTGATAAAGGTCGTAACCGTCGAGCAGCGGCGCAGCGTTGAAAGTCGCCAGCAGATCTTCGGCAATCGTCTCTATCAGTTTCCTGGGATGGCTGTCCTTCTTGAATCCCTTGATGCGCGGCGTGTTCGTGGTCTTCCACGCAGTGAAAAGCCGGGTGGCCTTTTTTTGAAAAGCCGTGAACTCGGAATGACCGAAGATCGTGGATTTGATTTCCGTCATTGGCACCCGCAATTGGCAGTAGCCGGGCCGACCGGCCGACTCAAAGAGCGCGCTGCGAACATTGGGAAGGATCTTCCAGTAGAATTTCAGGCG
>CAZASC010000336.1:0-3924 GCA_964487695.1 uncultured Victivallales bacterium | reverse complement strand
CGTTGAAAGTTATGTGAAGGACGGGCAGACAGGATTTTGCCTTCCCATGACCGCACCGGGCAGTGCGTATGCGGATGTGATTCAAGAAACGTTGGCCGATCCCAACAGCTACCGCCGCCTCTCGCTGGCGGGATTCGAACGGTATAAGCAGACGCTCAATTGGAGTGCAGGAGTTTCGAATCTTCTGAATTTGATTGAACGGGCAATTAAACGCTGAGCGGCGCGTCGCTGGAACTCATCGGGCCGGATGGTGATGACCGGAGAAATGCAAGATCAAACAGCGACAGCCGTCAAAGCCACGGCAAATGGTGGCGACAGCCGGGGAGCAAAGCTGAAACGGTTCCAGATATCTTGACTTACTTATCCATCACAGCTTATCTGGATCATTTGCTTGATTTCATAGGGCGAGAACCTGCAAGCGGTATTTTGAAAGAAATTCCCTTTTGATCTCGGAATCGGCAAAGCGATTTGATGAGCTCGACTCTGTTCGCGGACTCGCGGCATTAAGCGTTGTACTCTACCATCTTAGAGGTGCATGGTCTGCCAACGCATTGCCAGGCACATCGATTCTATTTCGCCGAGTCGTTGATTATGTTACACAGCCGCTTTGCGCAGGCCCTGAAGCGGTAATTCTCTTTTTCATTCTCAGTGGATTCGTGCTCTCCATACCAGCCACAAAGTCACGAGCGCAAAAATATTCGGTTTTTGTCATACGTAGAGTCTTTCGTATTTACATGCCATACATTGTCGCCCTGGTCCTTGCCATTCAGGTTCAGCACGCTCTTAGCGACGCAGCAAATCTTTCAGGGGATGTTTCTTGGCATCTTCCAGCGGGTTGGAGCTATGGGGCGGATGTTTCCTGGCATTTTCAGCCAGATTGGGCTTTGATTCTTCAACATGTGTTATTCATCGGGCATTACCAGACCAATACGCTTAATCCCCCTATCTGGTCATTAGTTCTGGAGATGCGCATTTCGCTTTTGTTCCCATTTTTGTGTGCAATTGCTTTGAGTTTAGGAAAAATCAAGCAGTTGATCTTTGCCGTCAGTCTATTTCTTCTTCCGATGTTGGCGCCAAGGCTCTGGCATCCTTCCGATGGTGCAATCGACTACCTTCAGTCTGTACACTATGCCTCGCTTTTTGTAGTTGGGATTTTTCTTTCTCAGAATAGGGACGCGATTTCAACGATTTTCGATCACATTTCGAAACGCAATCGAGTGTGTATTGCTATTCTAACGGTCCTTGTATTTTGCTATGCATCTATGGTTTTTGAATCTTACTTCCATCGCAACTTTGTGGATTTGCTTCGTGCGTTCGGTGCGGTTGGAATTATCGCATTCAGTTTGAACTCAGCGAGCTTTCGTCGCGCTCTGCTATGGGCACCCATTCACGCACTTGGCAAGATGTCGTATAGCATCTATCTTCTGCATTTCATCATCATGTTGCTTTTTCTTCACTGGTTTTATGGCAAGGTATCCCTCCTCATCGTCTTGGGATTATGCCTCGTTGCAGTGATAGTCGCCTCTTGGATATTTTACAAACTTGTTGAGATACCGTTCATCAATCTTGGACGAAAGCTAAGTGGATATGTGTGATGAGCTTTGCAATGATGCGCACGAATGCGACCCAAGACGTATCTCTTGATCGAGGGACCGCGTGCATGACACTAGGTGGTCGTGATTCCTTGATTGCCAGAGCAATCCTGGCCGTCTGATCCTGCCGAGAAGAAGCATCACGCCCCGAATCGGCGTTCAATTGAAGGAAAGTTCTCATTATGTCTTTGACTTCGCAGTCTCGCCTGCAGCACTCGCCTCAGCGCGCCTATTCCTTTGCGCTGATGCTTTTGATCATTGCTGCCGTGGGGATCATTTCCGTGACCTGGGGAGAGAGAATTCCGACGAATGGAGGCCTTGCTTGGGACGGGCGAGCGTATGGGGCCATGGCAGAGAGTTTGAATTTGCGTGCGTTCGACACATTTTACTTCCAGCGCACTCTTCCATCCATTCTGGTCCATTTTGCACTTGTCGTATTCAAACAGCCACTTGACGACCAACATGTCATTCTTGGCTTCAGTCTCTTGAACCTTGGAGCGATGCTGTTGGCATGTATCCTCTATCGCGGGATCGCCGATGAGCTGAGCTTGGAGAATGTCGGATACTGGTTTGGGTTCGTCGCCATATTTGTTAACTTCGCGTCGTTAAAGATGACTTGGTATAACCCTGTATTGACAGACGCTACGGCTGCCGCGCTGGCGCTCGCCATGCTTCTGTTTTATCTGAGACGGCAGACATCCCTGTTGCTCTTCGTGGCGTTGCTGGGTGCATATACATGGCCCACGCTCTTTGATGTGGGCATATTCCTGCTGGCGTTTCCGCGCGAGCCGATCGTAGAGAAGGATGAGGGTACTTCAAAGTGGCTGGCCGCGGGATTGACCGCGATGGTTTGCGCTGTCGCTGTCCTCCACTTTTATGTTCTGCATAGGCCTGTCGAGGAGGCGGTGCCAGAACCGATCCGTGTCGCGATTCCTCTCAGCCTGATTCTCAGCGCACTTTATGTATATTCGGGTTCCGCAGTGTTGCTCAAGGGGATCAACTGGAGAACGTGGATGGGATCTCTTACCTTGGGCGGCGCGGCGATCGCGGCCGCTTTTGTGGTCCTCGTTAAAACCCCAGTCTATCTTTGGGCAAATCATTCGCTGCGCGCCGTCTCGACACTCGGAACAATTGATCATACTGTCAGTCACTCGGTGGCCAAACCTTTAGTCTTCATGGTTTCGCACCCCATGTATTTCGGGCCCATGTTTCTATTGCTGGTGTTTTGCTTCAAGCCTTTCTCTCGGATGATCCGTGGATATGGAATCGGGCTCGTCCTGGTCATCTGGATGGGAGTTTTTACTAGCTCGAACCCGGAGTCGCGCCAGAGCATTCCCAGCTACGTGATCGCCGGACCGTTTCTCGGATTACTTGTTGATAAGCTCGCTTTGCCTGGCCGCTTCTTGTGGCTCACGGTCGCACTGGCAATGGCCTCTACAAGGGTCTGGATGCGAATGAACTTACCAGCCTATGACGACTTTCAATATCAGCGTTTTCCTTTTCAAAACTACTACATGATGCTGGGCCCGTGGATGAGCAACCAGATGTATCTCCTCCAGGGAGCAATTGTGCTTGTGGCTGCGGCCCTCCTCTTCGTGTGTTTATTGAGCACCGGCCGGAACCTTGACAGTTCGGTGCACTAGCAGAGGTTTTCGGCCTTGCGCTGATTGGAAAGATCATCTGACGCGCAGGTGCTCAGAGACAAATGGGATTCAGATCCTGCCTAATTTGTATATCGGACGCAGCATCCGCCTGAAGCTGGTTGCAAATTCGGCATAAGTCTAAGTACCTATCAGCTCAATCCTGGCCAAGATGAATTCTGAAACACCCCAAACCGAACCCATCGATAAAAAGCCAAAGAGCAATCGGCCAGGCAAGCTCGACCCCGTTGATATCCTTGTTTTTCTCATTCCGTTTTTGCAGTTCGCTAATGTCAGGATCATCGGGAGTTTGACTGGATCCGATGTCCTGTTTCTGCTCTCCTTCATCTATCTTGCTGCCCGTTTAAAGCTCCGCGTCTCAACACCACTCGCCAGAAAGTTCATCGTCCTTTGTCTGTTATGGCTGTCTTCTCAGATAGCGACGGATCTCATTCGGCATACAGGGTTCGATCCAATTGCGCGATCCTGGAGCAGTATTTCGGTCACGCTTGTCGCCTTTACGATGCTGTTCACGTTGTTGTACGGACGGCCTCGCCGCATCGTGATTTATGGATGGGGATGCGTTCTTGGCTCAATCGTCGCGTTTTTTGTAAGCCCCAACGACTTTGCCAGGGAATACCCCTGGAAGTTTGGAATCGGATGGCCAGTAACCCTCGGGGTCGTTCTCTTAG
>CAZASC010000335.1:0-3940 GCA_964487695.1 uncultured Victivallales bacterium | reverse complement strand
GGGTTTCTTATGCAACAGGCGCGCAACCGCCTGGAAAAAGAAGAACGGGGAACGGTAAAGCCAGTCCTCTTTCCGCGGCGCATATTGGATCATGCGGTTCGGACGCTTGCGCCACCACGGACGCAACATGGTTTCCCGTGCGGTCGGGGAATAGTAGAAACTTCCGACATAACCGATGACGAACCGCTTTCCAGAGGGATGAAAATCCAGAGTCCAGTCATCAATCATATCATCGTACCCATTCGTAATGACCTGGATCTTATCGGCGGGAATATCCGGATGGACTCGCAAAAAATCGGAATGTGTCTGGTTGGAAGTGCAGACTAAAGCATCGGCACTGCGCAAGCATTGTCCTTCCAATCGCCGGGTGAGCCAGTAATGGAGCCAACTGCCGTACGCTGACACCCGCCATTGCGACCAGGCATCCCTAAGATCCAGGACAAGGGGCAAACGGTATTGACGGGCGATTCTGCACCCAAGCGGCGCCATGCAGAAAGGCGGCACGGTGACATAGATGGCTTCCGGTTTGTGTCTGGCGATTAAATCCGGGAGAACGACGGACAGACGAGGCCACCACTCCTTCGCCAGGCTTTCAACCACCGAAAAGTATATCCGCCGCCACTCGGAGAATCTTCCAGGATTCTTCGCCCGAAGACGAGTGCAAGGCACGCGTTCAATCACCACGTCAGGACGTAATTGCGTCAATAGAGATTGGTCAATGGGGCAGCCCGGCATGAACTGTCGGAAGCTCTGTAGATCCGTGGTCACCACCACCGGTTCGATGCCAAAATCCGGCAAATACTTGACGAATTTCGTCGGTCGCTGCACGCCGCCCGCCGCGGAGGGAGGCATTTCGAATGCAAGAAACAGAATCCTCATGACCGAGCAAAGGCGATCTGATTCTGTTCAATATTCGAATCTTCTTTAACTGTAAAAAGATAGTTTAAGTTCTTGTATTCCGGATCTCCGCTAATCCTTTCCGTGGGCACCAAGCCATCACCAGTGACATGGAAATAACGATAACCAAGAGGTTTCAGCAGCTCTTCGAGTTTCTTTTCGGTTCGTCCGGCCAGGACCTCACATATTATATCGGGCCTGCATTTCTTCAACATTGCAATGCTTCCACTGAACACTTGCGGCTCGGTGGATTCGGTATCGATTTTTATCAAATCTATTGAGGTAATAGCACGCTCTGCACAATAAGCATCGAGTCTTCTTGTCTGACAGGTATGTTTGACCGCTCCCGGCCGAAATCCCGGGTTTAACGATGCTTCTGATTCACCCCAGACAAAAAGATCGGTTGTGCCATCAGAATCCGACAAGGCCATTTGTTCGGCGAAAACGTCGTTCCAGGCATTGGCACAAATTGTATCTGTCAACAGTGAGTAAAGCTTTGACTCAGGCTCAAATGCCCAAACTTTGATGGCTGGATTTACGCACTTTGCCACAGCCGTAAATGTGCCGATATTTGCCCCGATATCCACGAGGCTTTGCGATCTTTGAACCAATTGAGTGAAGAGCCTCGTTGTCTCCGGTTCATAATTTGCCACGCCATTCAAAACCAGCCCCACCCCCACCGACGAATCCCAGGGGCGGGCCAGCTTGAAAGAACGCGCACCATAACGCAACACGACTGTTTTTGGCCGAAGCCAGCCTGGCATCGTCCTGAAGATTAAGTTCTTTACTAAATTTGCCATGTTGCATTTCACATTACGCGGACAGCGCATCGGCGTGGAACTTCGCCGCATGGTTAGGAAAGCTGTAGGGATCATATCCGCCACTGATGGGCCACGATCCTGGAATTGCGCCCGCCACTGCCGGGTTCTTGCAGTCAAGCTTTTGGTATTGCAACATGTGACGGTTCAACTTTTCGGCAGCTTGCGTCCACGACACGTCGGCAGTGACCGCGCTCAATGCCTGCCACACCAGTGATGTTTGGGCATTGCCCGTGCAACATTCCCAATTGGCGGTAGGCTGCCATTGTTCGTTAAGCGTTCCCGGGAGTTTTCCCGTCGTTTCAAAACACTTTCGCAACATTAAAGTGCCACGCATCGCGCTCTCGATATAGCGGTTGTCATCCAGCAGCCGGCCCGACTCCACCAAACCTTGTGTGGTATAGGAAATGGTGTGTGTTGTGACTGCTTCACCCTCCCCAAACTCGCACAGGTCAAACCACCCATTCTTCCGTTGCTGGCGCAATGTCCAGTCGAGATGCTTGACCGCTGTGCCATGTGCCCGGTCATCACGCATCAAACGCGCATAACGAAGGAGTGCCCAATCCACCATTGTGTAATAGGTATGGGGCCGATTGTGATACGCATTCTTCACCCAGGCTCCGTCCTTCTCCTGCTCCCCAATTAGCCAATCAACCGCCTTGCGCGCCGCGTTGGCGATTTGCCCCTCCGGTTGCGTTTCCAAAAGAGAAGTCCAGCCGTGCAACACCATCCCCGTATTGAAGACGCTCGGTTTGGCGTTGCCGGGCCGGTGCTGTTTGGAACAGATCGCCCCCGACTCGAATTGCACCTCAGCCAGCCAGCGCCCTGCCTGGCACGCCCGTTCCACCAACCCCAGTTCCGGATGCCGCTCCGCCAAGTTCAGGAAGGTCGGGATAATGTAACCGGTGGTTTCTGGATACGGCAGCTCCCAGCCCCATCGCAGCGAATACGCCCGCGCAAAACCTCCTGCCTTCCCTGCATCCTGCGCCGCGCAAAGCCATTTCAACGCAAGAAAAACAGCTTCCTCGGCGTTGTTAACGCTCACGCCCTCTGCATGACGATGTCGCCAGCGAGGAATTAGTTCGTTGAGGCGCATGATTCAGAAAGTTTCTTGAGCACGTCCTTCTTGCCTGTAATGTCAGCGACATTCGGGAACCAATGCGCTCCTTTGGTCAGCGCGATTCGGCGGTGGCGCAGGATGCGGGGTAATTCCATGATCGTTCCGCACGTTGCCAGCACGCATGCTGCTGTTGGGATCAATTGTAAGTGCCCTGCCAAACTTGCGAGTCCGAGGCAAAGCTGCTCAGTGACCGCATGATACAAATTCTCGAATGGATTGCCTGCAGGCATCTTGGCGCTGGCCACGAGAAATGACCGAATCCAGGATGTTCTTGTTTTGAGTCGTCGCCAAGGAGATTCCTGTCTCTTCCCGTGAAATGCGCGCAAGTGGGAAAACCTGGCTGCCGGCACGATAACCGTGTGGTAACCATGGTAGTTGGCCCGGCGGCTCATATCGTCGTCTTCAAAGTACATAAAAAACAGCGGGTCAAAACCGCCTATTTCCCGCAAGCAAGCCGCCGAGATCAGCCACGCGGCTGCAGGAGACATCTCCACCACATAACTGCACTGCAACATTTCCCGCAGGCCATCGCTAATAAGACGGGAGGCAAAGGGGGCCAAGTAGTAAAGGAGAAACTTATGGTCAATGGTCTTTCCGTCTGAATCAAATTGCAGTGGACAAGCTATGCCTATTTTAGGCTCGGCTTGCATGCATCGGAGCAGCATCTCCACCATGGTTGGCTCGATTATCGCATCCTGGTTCAAGAGCAATACATACGCAGCGCTGTTCGCCAGCGCATATGATATGCCGATATTGCAAGCCCGGCCAAATCCGACATTTTCCGAGTTCTCAATCAGTTTAACGCCATCAAAACGGCTGACAATTTCTCGCGTATTGTCCGTGGAATGGTTATCCACCACGATCAGGTCCAGCTTCACGCTTGATTGCGCAAGGGACTCAAGGCACCTGCGTATAAATGGAGCGCCGTTGTAGGAAACCACGATGGCTGAGATCCCACACGGAGGCCGTGAAATGGCCGCTGAATTCATATTCTCACCACACTGGAATGCCGAGCGCCTGACTAACAGCCGAATAAGAACATGTCATCCTGGCCCTTGCTAATTGGAGACGAAGCAGCGAAATGCTTACAACTATTCCTCAGCCA
>CAZASC010000334.1:0-3983 GCA_964487695.1 uncultured Victivallales bacterium | reverse complement strand
CCCCAGCGCTTGGAAGTCAGGTCTGGGGCACATGATTCGGGGAACAAGATATGCCGAGAGATACCATCGCGGATTGGCAGAGTTTGACTCAGCTCTATAGAGAGATGGGCGATGAGGAGTTATATGAACTGGCTGCCAATATTGGCGACTTGACCGAGGTGGCGCAACAGGTTCTTCGCGATGAGATGAAAAGCCGCAAGCTGCCAGAGCAGCGTGAGGTAAAAGCGCCGAAGAGTGTCGAACGCTTTTCTGATGACGAGTTGATCGCTGATTCGCCGCTCGATGAAGAAGGTGCGAATGAGGAGGATCAGCCGCATGAATATACATGGAAGACGCTGCTGTGCGAATGCGAACGGCCGGCGGAAGCGCTGGAAATTCGGGAAGTATTAAAGCAAGCCGGAGTTGAAAGCTGGATCGAAGGCCCGCGGTCGATTGTTTCATTCGAATCGGGTAGCCCGCGAGTATTAGTGGCAGCCGACCAACTAGAGCAGGCGAGCGACATTCTGGCACGAGGAATTCCGCAAGCAATCATCGATCAATTTGAAAGTGAAGTACCGGAGTTCGAGGCGCCGGTCTGCCCGAGTTGCGGCGCCGAAGATCCAGTGCTTGAGAGCGTCGACCCATTAAATACCTGGGAATGTGAAAGCTGCGGAAAGCAGTGGACGGAGGCGGTGAACGAATAAACGGGGAAATAATTCATAGAATCGCGACGTGCAGTTTAAACATCGAAACATATAGAGAAAGTGGGCAATTAGACGGTTTAGAAGGTTATATGGCTGAGAAATCTATTGTTGACAACGTCCGGCAAGAAAATGACAAGCCCGCTGCATCGATTGCGATTGACGGCGAGCCGATCAAAGTCTATGCGCAAGCGCGTAGCGCGGACTGGACTGATTTCCAGATGGGGCGTCACCAGAATGAATCGCGTGTTATCTGGATTACGACCATCTTCATGATCATCTTTCACCTGGGTGCAATCGCCGCTTTGTTCTTTTTCAGCTGGACAAACTTGATTGTCGCGGCGGTTGTTTATCTATTTGCAATCAATGCGGGCATCGGCATGGGCTATCACCGGCTTCTCGTTCATCGTGGATACCAAACGCCGAAAATTGTCGAATATTTTCTAGCTGTATGTGGAACGCTGTCGCTCGAAGGCGGGCCGATTGTTTGGGTGGCGACACATCGCATTCACCATCAGCACAGTGATCGAGAGGGCGATCCGCACACTCCGCAAGAGGGTACATGGTGGGCGCATATGGGCTGGATTCTTACCGGCCGGGCGATTGACCGCGAGGCTGCGGTTTTGGCTCACTATGCACCGGACCTGACCAGGGACCGCTTTCATGTTTGGTTGAATAGATTCCATTGGGTGCCGCTGACCGCGCTGGGGATGACGCTGTTACTGATAGGAACCCTTTGCAGCGGTTGGAAGGCTGGTGTTGGCTTGCTGCTGTGGGGGATATTCTTTCGCGTCACGCTGGGCCTGCATGCGACATGGCTGGTCAATTCCGCAACCCACATTCATGGCAGGCGGCGCTTTGCAACGCACGATGACTCTCGCAATAGCTGGTGGGTGGCGTTATTGACGGGCGGCGAAGGCTGGCATAACAATCATCACGCGTTTCCGGTGTCGGCACGTCATGGAATTCGCTGGTATGAATTCGATCCGAATTACTATGGCATCTGGCTACTGAATAAGCTGGGGCTTGCAAGGCATGTACGCATCGCAAAGTTCTTTCGCAAAAGACCGGGGCAGCCGGAAGCTACCACCCGAATGACGACCTCGCGATTTTAGTATCAGTAAGATCGTGGTGAGCCTAACACCGGTAAATTGCGTTGAATAATCAATGCATCAGATTCGTTATTCGCAGCATGATATAAACCAGTAACACCAGTAGAAAAGCGAAACATCCGGAGTACACAAACACGCGGCGAAACGGCAGGCGAGGGCCAATCATTCCCTGCCTTAACGCTAGATCGTAAACTACCTCGACCATGCCTCCAAGCAAGAAAAGCGTCACGACAAATGAACGAGACAGGAACCAACCGGAAACCAGAAAACCGGTAAGTGAAAGGACCAGCAATCTTCCTAATTGGTTGATCTGCGCCTTGTCGCATGTGCCGAAATTCTCTATTAACCGCGGAAATGACGACGAAGCCTGAACTACCAGCCTGGCATCAGTGACCTTTTCCGGCGAAGCTGTCGCAATCGCATCTCTTGCGGTTGTGAATAAAAACATGGACCAGAAAAATAATCCGACCACGCCAAGTTCCGCGGCACAAACGGCGACTGAGTTATGCGCGGTGTGGCCAAGATAATCCGGTAAGTTTCCAAAGCCCACACCAAAAAGTGGATGAGACTTCAGCAATTGCAGGCTATCGCTCCAAAGAGATGTGCGGTCCGATCCTGAGCTGGCGGAAATGTCGCGCCCGCCTGTGAAGTGCAACGCCATCGCGGCAGCAAAAACAGCCGCACCACCCAGCGCTGCTGCAATCGTTCCGATACGGCGCCGCGCCGCAACGATGATAACGGCCACTAATGCCAACAGTGCACCGCGCGAATGGGTCAGATATATTCCGTAGAGCAAAACGCAGGTCGGTAAGATCACGACTGTAATATTTAAAAGCGATTTCTTAGGCCGCCAGAAAACAAATATCAGTGGAATTACACAAACGATCAGTTGCCCAAAATCATTTGGGTCGTTGATCTCGCCTTTCCCTCTGATCCGATAGAACAATTCGCCTGCGTCGTTTCTCATGGCCAAGAGATATGAGTCTGCAGAGTTATCAGACTCACTCGAATGCCCGTCATCAGCCCCGGATTGATAAGTATCGTCTGATACGCCGTGACGGAGATCGATATTTCCTCGCGCAATTACAAACATGCAAACCACGCATAGCATTGCAATCAGAGTTTGCAATTTCTTTTTGGAGTCGCAATGTAAACATACCAAAAGGTATGCAAAAGCATTTGGGATGAAATTGAGGGTCGCATGCATTGCACCTCCCGCCCATCCTGTCATTAGGATTGACAAAAAAGTGGCAAAAGCCAAGCCCATCAGGGCCAGCGACTGCGGTGTCTTTATTATGAAAGACCGAATTATTTTAGGCAGAGAAATGAGCAGGACTAATGCCGCAAGAATCAATTCGACATGGGAAGCAGCGAGCGGCCCGAAAACCGTGGGCGGCGAGAGATAGTACACAACGAAATAGAAAATGCATAAAACGAAACCCATAATGAATGGCGTAGATGAAGATGGCGGCCATTGTTAGGATAAATGACCTGACCTTCATGCGCAGAGTTCAAAGGGTAACGCAGTGACTGGGGTCGCCCCACTTAGGAAGACGAACTTGCAATTATCTGCCGGTAATGAGATTGTGTGGATAAAAATCTGCTTTCGATCAAATGCCACATCAAGAAGCTTCCGATGGCGATAGCCAACACGCTGGTAGCAAAAAATAAAACTGGATTCACTTTCAGGAGTCCGCAGGCGATCAGTGTCTGCACAATCGGAAAATGCACGATATACACTCCGTAAGAGAAGTCGCCATATTTTGCGAAGTTTCCAAGATAGCGCCAGAAACCGAAGACGAAAACGACGCCTGGAATCCAGAGCACATCGAGATTTTCCGTCTTGAAGTAGTAGCCAACAATGAATAGCACCGCCGTGACGAAGAAGATACTTTGGAAATGAAGCTTTAACTTGTCAAGGTATAAGAAAAGCAATATTCCAGAGCAGAAATATACAAGCTGTCCAGGGAATTGACTACCAAGTTGCGAATAGAAATTGCGCGAGCTATCGATCGAATAAATAGCCGAGGCATGATTGATCGAACCAAGAAAAGCGAAGCCAAATTTCCAAACACAGGAAAGGAAGAAGGTCGTCGCAATAACTCGCTTGACGCCAAGCCGACTGCACAGATAGTGCATGACAGGAACAAACAGATAGAAGGCAACCTCAATCTTGAGCGTCCACAGAGCG
>CAZASC010000333.1:0-3994 GCA_964487695.1 uncultured Victivallales bacterium | reverse complement strand
CGATTTGGCGCCCGTGCAGGTGGACGAAAAGCGCGTTGAGCTTTTTCGGGTCAAACTTCATCGTGCGGCCCCTCGGTTGTGTTCTCGCCAGCCTCGTCGGCATAGAGAGAGCGCTCTTCGCCCTCGCCGGGCTGGTCTTTGAGATGGTCGCGAATCAGGGACTGCACCACGGGGACGAGGGCGCGCGGGACCATGAGAAGATCGTGGTCGAGAATGCGGACCAGTTCGAGAAGGGTGTCGTAGCGCGGCACGATCTTCCCGGACTCGATGCCGGAGACGTGCCTCTGGGTCAGACCGACGCGGCTGACCAAATCTCGCTGGCTCCAGCCGCGCTTCACTCTCGCCTCTTTCAGAGTTCGGCGTATCTCGCTTGGGAGACCCTTCAGACGCAGCGCTTTGATGCTTTTTGTTATATCATTGTTCACGATTGATACATTATAATACATCAGGCTAAATCGCAAGTGATACTTTATGTTATATCAAGCAATGGGCTGACTGCGATATGTCAAAGAGAAGAATCCGGGCCTGTCGGGGCCGAATGGTGCAAAAGCATGACGCTTTTGACGCCTTTCCATTCCCGGCCAACCGCGATAAACTGCCAGCATGAAAAGGGAAACCGTTGAGATTCCCGCCGCCGTTCTCTCGTCCGTCGAAACTCTCGACGAGCTTCAGGACTGGCTCACGGCGCAGAGTCCTGGCGTCATCGCCGAATTACGCGCGGCGCGGCGCGAAGACGTGGCCGGTAAATTCAAACCTTGGAAACCCCGCCACCATCCGTGTCGTACCAAGTTGAAATAGGCAGCAAGGCGACTCCGGGATGGACGGATGAGGGCGAGCAGACGGCCAAGATGCATGATGGCGGATCGGGTCGCCCGTGACTTTCAGACAGAATGCGGGTCTGTCAGGGCTGACTGCGCAAAAGCATGGATTCGCCCCTGCTGTACACTTTTGACGCCGTGCTAAAAATGGTCTCCCAGCGGCGACCATTAGTTTCGACAAAAGAACTCAATATTAGCGACAACCCCCCCAGTGTCACAAAATGAATATGGGTTAGAACGAATGGAAGGCCAATACCTATTTTGTGATCGACATAGAATTGGCATTCGTCAACTTGCCTTGGCTGCCCTGAAAAACTGCCATCGTGATTGTATGTAGCGATCCACAATGAATTGTTGGGCACAACAACTAACGGCATTACAAATGTATCTTTTTCAGGGATGGTTGTGTCATAAGCAGCAGCAAAAGCAAGATCATGCGACGATGCCAATGCCTGCGCCCATCGGTCATAGATTTCCGAATCGTTGTCTGCCACAAGATTTTTATTTTGCATTTTGAGACGCAATAGACTTTTGCCCACGAATTCATCTGGTCTGTACAATGAATACTTTCCCTCAACCGCTCTTATTTGCGACGTGCCGCCTTTCCCTGGTTTGATAAAGACATGGTAAGCCTCCGCAAGAGTCCTCGGCCTCCCAGAAACTACAAGAGGCAGCTTGTAGTTAAGATTCTTGCATTCCACCGCCAAAAAAATACGCTGCGGTGATCTCCGAGTGATTTCACATCTAAAATCGAACTGTCTTGTCTTACCAGTCACATTATCTCTATAGGTGCCACCATGGTGCGATGGGTTCACGAATGGCTGCTCATAGGAGAGTGGAGGGTATTCGACATTTTCCAGAACGTTTGCAACCCGCATTTCATGACCAAAATCATCTTCTTCGAAAACAATCTTCTTTATCTCTTCTGGTGAAGGAGGCGTATTTTGTCCACCCCCTGTCATCGGCGTAGCTATGTCTGGGGGAGTATTACCCATGTGGGCGTGGAATCGATATTATATGGCTTGGTGTGCGACATGATCTCGGGATGTCAACATTTTCTCTACTGGCCAACCGCGTGCTGGATTTTTTCAATTCTCTTATCTGTCATACTAATGCCTTCGGTTAATATCGTTTATATGCTTCCAAGCTGCACCATACAGAATTAGGCTTATATCGCGTTGGCGGGGATTGGTCAACGGGTTTATGTAGAGATATTCTGGACCGGTTGTTCTGCTGGAGGGGGGAACAGGGCATGTGGTCCAGGAACAGCCCATGCGAATCAGACCATATTCCAGACGATCATGTAGCGGCCTCCCTCATGGCTGCGAGCGGAGTCCTTATTGCTGCAATATGTAAACAGCATTGGCTAGGCGGCACATTGATTATATGAGCGCAAACGCGCTCTCTGGACTGTGCCAGAACGTGGAGTCGGCGCCCTTGACAACTCTTGGCCACCTCGAAGGCGCAAGTGGAGGCCGGCAACGGCGAATCGAAGGCGTATCAGCCTCAGTCCGCGGCATACCGTTGGCCTCAAAATGGTGGCAATTTTGCCATTGTCATGGGGCAACCTCTGAGGATATTGTTTCGACTATGGCAACGAATTACGTGATTTACAAAGACACTTCGTTCATCGTCGAGCTTTACGAATCCGCCAAAGGCGTCGCTGTTCCAATCCGAGTCGTAAAGAGAGCCAATGTGTCAGGCGGGGTTTCCGGTGGATTTGTAAGTGCAGGTTCTACAATGGAAGAAGAAAAGGAATTTTCTATTCCATCGCGCCAAATGTATCAGGAACTACGTCCTGAATTGGAGAAATTCCCTTTGCTCAATCTCGATACAACACATAATCAAGAGCTTCCTGAATTGTTTTGGGTTGAGGGTGTTTTCGGTGGCGGCCGCCCCTCGATTAGTGACGGCGCCAATACCATCGCCTCCACCGACCTTTTTCAGTTTTACACTTCCATTGGGAATGTGACGCGATTGATGCCCCTCGTAACGAATGATGCTTATTTCGTAAGTGGATATGACCAAGTCGCAAAACATGGATGGGCCTTAACCTGTGGTTTTTCCATACAAGCTCGGATATTGATTCGACTTCTTTGCGTGTATGAACACATCCCGATTGGTGCTCCGATGGTCATAATCAAGACCAGTAATGATACTACGCCTCTTATGAGGAAATAACCGGGCCCGTCTTTATGCCCACCAATCCATCTAGATCCTTATTGTCACAGAATAAGCCCTCACCATCGTTAATATGGAATACTTTTTCTCCGCATTTGAAAAACTCCCTTTCCGGATGATTCCATTCAAGGTCCAGCATGAAACAAAGGGAGACGTGCCTCACGCCATGGGCATGGTGGTGGAACTGCTCGACAAGAAGGGCAATACAGCGCTGAGAATCGGTTACACCGGAGATACCGCCTATTTCAAAGATCTCCACGAGCATCTGGAAAAATGTCACATCCTGATCGCACACATCAGCCAGCCAAGCATCGAAGAGTTGCAGGATGCTACGAAGTTCAAAGAGGCGCATCTTGCGCTATCGCGGCACGGCACGGCTCTTGAAAGAGTGCAAGCCAAAACTCGCGCTTATCGGAGAATTTTGGGCCGGTTTTACGGACCTGCGAATTTCCCTGGTCAAAGGACTGCGTCAGCGCTCCGGAGTGAATGCGGTTCTGCCCGCCGGGCTGGCGATGCATGTTCGTCTGCCGTCACTGGAAATCGAATGCACGAAATGCGCGAAACCAACAGCGTTTTCAGGAATAAGAGTTGCGCCACCCGCAAATAGCTTTGGCAGACTGGCTTATCTCTGTCCCAGTTGCATGATTGGATAAGGACCTCTGCAACGCACTCACCTTGTTGTCCTCTCAGCAAGCCCAGAAGACATACAAGAGAGGTTGGCTTTGAAGCTTACAAAGTCACGTATTTTGAAAAATGGGAAAGCCCTTTTGCGCTAAGAACCTGATTGAGCGAAAAGACGCGACCCCTACTCCACCGTGACGCTTTTGGCGAGGTTGCGGGGTTTGTCAACGTCGCAGCCGCGCAATACGGCCATGTGATACGCAAATAGTTGCAGCGGGACACTGGCCAAAATCGGATACAACGGCTCCACGGTCGCCGGCAAATAGATCACGTCGTCGGCAAGCTTGGCGATCTCGTGGTCGCCTTCGGTGGCG
>CAZASC010000332.1:0-3996 GCA_964487695.1 uncultured Victivallales bacterium | reverse complement strand
CTCGCAGTTGACGCGGACCTGGCTCAGCTCCTGCTCGATGGGGCTCTGGCAGAATATGCCTGACAGGCCCAGGCCGGCGTTGTTGATGAGAATATCAACAGCGAGGCCAGCGCCTTCTGTGGCGCGATAAAGCTGCTCGGGCGAGGCGGGGTCGTTCAAGTCCACTGTGACGATGCGAACCTCTGTGCCCTTGGCCGCGAGTTCACCGGCCAGGACCTCCAGCCGATCCCGGCGGCGTGCCGTGAGAATGAGTTTGGCTCCATTCTTTGCCAACTCCCGCGCCAGGGCTGCGCCAATTCCCGAACTAGCCCCGGTGACCAACGCCCATTTGCCGTTGAAATCTTGTATCTTTGCCATTGCGATCCATCCTACGGATTCCGCTTGACGGAATCCTGGTTGCCCTGAAGATGTTTGGTGTGTGGCCGGCGAAAAGCTATCCGCCAGCAGTCAATAATTCCCCTTCAAATTCCTTATTGAGCCACCGGCTAAATGCCGCAAGCTACTAGCGCTGAAAGGCTGGCCCGTAGGGCGCCGCAAACCGCCTCTCCCACGCGCCATTCTTTTTCAGTTGGCCGTTCCAGCCGGACTGCAGAATGGGCAGCTTGACAGCCACAGCGAGCAGTGCCGCAACAAAAGCGGAAAATCGCTCAGTCCCTGCCACATCTTTCAGTTCAGCCTCGCCGAAACGGCCGTCGCAGGCGAGCTGCTCGCCCAGTGTTCGCAGTCGCGCCCATAGTTTTTTGTTTGCCTCATCTGGCATCATTTGCAGCGCCTCGCCCCCGCCGCGCACAATCGTGCCAGCATAAGGCGAACCCAGGCGGCGCGCCAGCTTTTCCAGATAGTGTTCCAGAGGGCGCGAATGCCGAGCCTCCGGGAAGCCGGACTGCACAAGGAAGGCGAGCGTCGGGTTCGTGCCTCCGGATTGTGCGGCAGCTACGCGCGGAGCCAAGGCCTCGATATACTCCTTCACAATTGCGGGCATGGCATCGGTATAAAGCGGCATTCCCAGCAGAACGGCATCGGCATCGGCAAAAGCCTCGACGGCGCGGTCGAAGCCGGGACGGCGTGCCAGATGGAGAATCTCCGGCTGTTTTCCGCCGCCACGCACCCATCCCTCTCCTACACGCGACAACATCTTCATCGAATTTGACCGCTCACCGCGCGGCGATCCGTTAAGCAACAAGAGCGATTTCATCGGCTACCTCCTCTGGAACGCGGCTGCTGACCGCGGTGAACACCATGCTGGACTTCATGTTGCGCGCCATTCGCTTCCACATTGCCGCTGTAATCTCTACGTCTTCGGCGTCGCTGTCACCGCCCGCACCCAGCAAAAGCCCGAATTTTGGATAACGAGCATAGCGCGCGCGATGGTGCGCCTCGCCGCCCTCGACAACGAAGTAAGGATGAATGATCTGGATCATTTGGTCGGCGGCGCGTTTAAGCAGGGCGGTGGTAAAACCCATGACGAGCGGCGAGGCCAGCAGCACCAGGTCGGCGTCCAAAGCTGCCCGGCAAACCCGCTCGCTGTCGTCGCGCTTGACGCACTTGCCCGGCGTCTTCACCCAGCAGCCGAAACATCCCGAGCACCCCTTCAAATCAAGCTCTGCAAGATCGAGCACGGTAACCGCATGGCCTGAGTCCATGAGCCGGTGGGAGACCGCGTGGAGATAGTTCTGGAAGCCCGAAGTGGGGCTGGGGTCTCCATTGAGAATAGTGATTCGCATGGCAGATCCTTTCATTCCCGGCAAGAATTCTACAATGTAGAAATCTCTCGCTGAAAATGATTCTACATCGTAGAGTTAACCTGTCAAGCCCCATCCTAATTTATTTTCTGCATTATTTAGAGGAAGGCGTATCTTCTTTTTTTATAGCTACTTGTCAGTTCTACGCTGTATAATTTTACTGTTCTGAGCAGGTCCTGAGGAGCTCGCCTCGTGCCAGCAAATAAGAAAACGAATCTAGCCGCCCGGGGCAAACGCCGACAAGCGAAGGGAGCGCCGCTCAAACGCGAGCAGATTGTCAGAACAGCGCTCCTTCTGGTGGATCGCGAAGGGCTCAAAGCTCTTTCCATGCGCCGTCTGGGAGCCGAGCTGGGGGTTGACCCCATGGCGGTCTATTATCACGTTCCCAACAAGCAGGCGTTGCTTGATGCCATTGTTGAGGCTGTGATGGCTGGGATCGACCTTTCCGTCGATCACCCGGAAGACGCTCCCGAGCAGCGCATCCTGGCTGCGGCACGCGCTTACCGGGACGCGATGCTCGAGCACGTCAACGCGCTGCCCATTGTGCTCGCGCGCGGTCCGGCTACGCCTGTCGCCATGCGGCCGGTCGAGTTGCTGATTGGGATTCTGCGCGATGCCGGCTTGCCCCCGGCCCAGGCATTCGCGGGCATGCAAATCATTGCCGCCGCGGTGCGCGGCTCAGTGGGGATGAGGCTCGACCCTGAAAGCGCCAGCCAGCCCACGCCAGAGCAGACTGAAGCCATGTTGCGGCTCTTCCCGCCCAGCGAATTTCCCAACCTGCTGGAGGCAATGCCTTATGCCAGTGAGTTTTTCGAGCGCGGCTTTGATTTTGGCGTCCGCGTGATCGCACGCGGGCTGTTGGCAGAGGCGCAAAAAGGCAGGGAATAGGGAACAGGGACTAGGGATTGACCCCTTTTCCTAGAACGGTTTTTCGGTAAGGAACGGCTCTGGCTTGAGCGAGCCGTCGCGCTGCTTGACCAGCAGCTGGACCTTGCCTTCAGCAGCGTCCAATTCGGTCTTGCACGCGGCCGACAAGCCTACGCCCTCTTCGAAGAGCTTGAGCGAATCTTCCAGGGCGAGATCGCCCTTCTCCAGTTGATCGACGATGGTTTCCAGCTTCTTGAGCGAGTCTTCAAACGACGGCATGGCGGTCTCCGTTGCTGCTATAGCTTTCGAAAACAAGTCTAACCGATGCGCGCTGACCCTTGCCGGTAAAATCGGAAGGAAGACGAAGAAGATCCGGAAGACATAGTCTGCGTAATGTCAATAGGGAGAATTGAGTGAAGACTGTTCGATATGCAATAGCGTTGCTGGCTCTGGCCGGCGCTGTGGTTTCCATCCTGGCGTTGCGCGTGCATTATTCCACCGGAACCGAGCCCTGTTCCATCAACGAAAAGTGGGATTGTGGCGTCGTCAACCACAGCCCGTTTGCCGAGATCGCGCATATACCTGTCGCCGCAATAGGAATCGTGGGCTATTTAGCGCTGGCAGGCCTCGCGCTCATGCGGCAGCGGTTCTTGGCTTTTCTGACGGCGCTGGTCGGGCTGGGTTTTGCGCTTCACCTTGCATCCATCGAAGAATACGCATTGGGGTCTGGTGCGTTTATTGCGCAATCTCGCTTGGCATAATCGTGCTGATTACGCTGCTCTCTCTGGGTTGGTTTACGGCGGAATACAGGGCGCTGAAGCGCGCCAGCCGGGCGCTATAAAAGCTCAACTCAAAACTAGAGCCCAAAAAACATCAGGCGGGCAATTTGGTTTGCCCGCCTGAAGCTTTATTGCACTAATTCCTGAGGTTGCTTGGGGAGCACAGACGCGATAACCTCTGCGGCGGCAGTGTACCGGCCGAAGGGTGCGCTCACCTGCACGCCCTGAACGAATGGCCGCACAGCCTCCAGCATCTCCTGGGCGATGCGAATGCCTTCGCGGCGGGCAGCGTCGGGCGTACCGGAGTGGGCCATGCGCAACAGAATCTCCTCGGGCATGGAGACGCGCAGATCGTTCTTCATGAACTCCGCGTTGCGCAGGCTGGTGAGCGGCCAGATGCCGGCGATAACGGGAATCCGATAGCCCTGGATGCGGTCGAGAAAGTTTTCCAGCAGGCGCAGGTCGAAGACCGGCTGGGTAATGGCGTACTCGCCGCCGGCGTCCACTTTGTATTTGAAGCGGCGCAGCTCCTGCTCGATGTCGGGCACGCCGGGATTGGCGGCCACGCCGATGGTGAAGTTGGTGCTGGCTCCAATCGCATTGGCCCC
>CAZASC010000331.1:0-3998 GCA_964487695.1 uncultured Victivallales bacterium | reverse complement strand
GCAATATATGTTATTGATTCTAAATGTAGTTACTTTCTTTTTCAGGATCGACGAATTAACTGTGGTTTAGCAGTTGTCCGTTCCGAATCCATTGATCTATTCTTGCATTGATCTCCGCAATCAGTTCCCGCGCAGCCTGATTCGTCAAATGGACGCCGTCTTTGAAGTTGTCCTGGTCGCGGCGGAAACCGGCGAACTCATCGGATGTGAAATCTATGATTAAATCCCGATCTGACTTGTTCGCTAGGATTTTGCGCGAATAACTTGCAAAGGCATCGGCCTTCGAGGCAAAAATCGGCTGCGAAAGAGGCGGCACGACGAAAACGATTTGAATCTTGGCTGCATGAAGTTCGTCCATAAGAGCCTTGTAGTTGCTCATAGCAATTTCGTCGACATAGAAATCGCTACCCGGCGCCATCAGGTTCTGTAAATGCGGGTTCATCTTGTTGGGAATGTCGCCGAAGTCATCTGTGCCAAATTCGTCGAACTCTTCTCTTCCCAAATGGAGTTTGATGCGAGCTTCGGATTTGTAGGCGTCAAGAAGATTGAGAGAGCCAAGTGCTTCTAAATTCTCACGTGGTGTCAGTCGAACCGTATTGAAATCATGCGAGGCCGTAAGATACGGGTGCACGATTAGTATGGCAGCCTTTATTTGTGAACTGGCCAAAGCCTGGTCTGCAATTGCCTTTTCCTCGACAATATTGCCCCCGTTCAGAGATTCGTTGTAAACTTCGAAACCATAGATTCCCCTCGTATTCCAATTGGCAGACACGGATGATCCGATCAGGATTGCGTTGAAGTTCTCGGGGACGTATTTTTCGCTCAGAAGATATTTTGCAACCCGCTCGTCACCATAAACCGAAAGATGGCGTCCCTTAGCGTCACGGAAGATGCCGTATACGTCGATCGACATGTTGGCGAGCACGATAACTACAAGCAGCAACACTGTTGCGCCGATCGTATCCGTCAGCCATTGGCGTGCCGTCATGGCGAGCTTATCAGAAGGCAAAGTAGACAAACTCCTTAGCCACTGTGGAATTCATAAAAAACAAGCAAACCAGCAGAAGGGCCGCTGTTGCCAGGGCCGTAGTGTGAGTGGGGCGGAATTTCTCGGCCAGTTGCTGCGAGGTCTTGAAGAAGAAGGCAAGCACCACACCGACGGCGACAGGCTTCAGCAGCAGGTGCGCATTCATCGGAATTACGTCCGCAAGGGCTGCTGTACCAAAAAGATCCCCGTGCGGCAGCATCGAGTGGAGCATGTGCAGTGCCAAAGGAATATTGGGCGAACGAAAGAAGACAAAGCTGACGTCGACGAAGACAAAGGTGAAAAGCCAGCCTAGCCATCCCGGCAACCTCATTTTGCGCCTCCTCCACACTTGATTGATTGCGAGGGCGCAGCCGTGAAGTGTGCCGAAGATGACAAAGGTCCACGCGGGGCCATGCCATAAGCCGGCAATGGTCATGGCAATGAGGACAGCGATCACAGATGTCGTGATGGTCGCTTTGCCCAGGGACCGCAAAATCGGAGTGTAAAGATAATCCGTGATGAAATTCGAAAGCGATATATGCCAGCGTTTCCAGAACTCGCTGATCGATTTCGAAATGTAGGGGGCATTGAAATTCTGGGGAATATCGATGCCGAGCATCCAGGCACAGCCGACCGCCATATCCGAGTAGCCACTGAAATCGTAGTAAATCTGGAAAGTATAGGAGAGGGAGAAAAGCCAGGCTTCAAGCGTTGAAAAGCTCTGCGTCGAACCAAAGCCAGCATTGGCGATTCGAGCAAATGAGTCGGCTAGGATCACCTTCTTTACAAGGCCGAAAGCAAAGAGATACACACCTCTGCAGGCTAGCTCCAAGCGTTCGAGCGGTATTGAATACTGTTTGAATTGAGGGACGATGGCGCGGGAACGCACGAGCGGGCCCGATTCAACATAGGAGAAAAGAGATACAAAAGTGGCATGATCGAACAGGGAGTTCGGTGCATTAAGGCCCTCGTACGTATCGACGAGGTACATGACCTGAGTGAGTGTGAAGAAGCTTATTCCAAGAGGAAAATCCCAGTTCGGAAGGGAGAACCCATGAGTGTTAATAAATGCGGGATGCTGCAGAAAGAAATTGGCGTACTTGAAACTGCATAAAAGCGCGAGGTTGGCGGCGATTCCTATCCAGAGGTATATCTTGCGCCGCGGCTCGTCTTCGGATTTGTTTGTCTTCGCGGTACCGATCCACAGACCGATCGCCCAGTTAAACAGAATGGACGCCGCCAGGATGAGGATATAGCTTGGCTTGGCGTAGGCATAAAAGAAAAGCGACGATACCAAAAGAAAAGCCTGAGCGAAGCGCTGGCCGAGGTATTGGCGTACAACGGCATAGACTATTACAGCGAACGGCAAAAACAAAAACAGAAAAGGAAACGAGTTGAATAGCATCAGTGAGAGCCCTCAGCGCCAATACGGTATAGTTTCCTGACAGTTTAAATCATCCACTGGGGAGAACCCATGGCATATGAGCGCAACCATGACGAGGTTCTCCCATGCGCACTTCGGAATGCAAGCCTAAGCAACAAAGGCCAGATTCAGTCCTTGTCCCAAGCGAGTCCTGCGCGGTGTGTTATTTGCGGCTCATCTTCGAAACTGCTCCTCAGCACACGCTTCCCGCGGCGATGGGAACGTCGATTCCGTGAATATAGTCCGACGCCGGAGACAAGAGGAATTCTATGCCGCCGAGGAGGTCATCCGGTGTGGCATTTCGGCCCTGTGGGTTGGCCGAAGCGTTCATTTGTACGGCTACATCGGCGATATCTTGCAAAAACCGCGTCGCCACCATTCCTGGGGAAATGGCGTTGATTCTGACGGACGTGGAAGCGTATTCAGCGGCCAAAGCGCGCATCAATCCAAATTGCGTGTACTTGATCATCGTGTACATGGACATAAACTTCGGCGGCACTCCGTGGACCACGCTGGACAACACAAAAAGAACCCTGGCGCGAGGCAGCTTGGCCATCTGAGGCAGAAACCGCTGCAGCAAGACCACCGCCGACTCCACCTGGATGGCGAGATCTGTTTCGAAGCGGCCCCAGTCGAATTTGGTGAATCGCTCATAAATCAAGCGTAAGGCCGGTAGATGTACGATTTCCGCTGGAGTCCCGTAGTCGGTCGCGATCCGCTCGGCCATCGCTTCTACAGAAGAGCGCTTCGAGAAGTCCGCCTGCAACAGTTGCAGCCTGTTGCCGTACTCGGTCTGGAGCGGACCGAGCCGGTTCCCTGACGCAAATGAATGTGCGAGCACGATTGGTCCATCCGGGCGGTCCAGGATACGCCTCACGATGGCGCAGCCAATGTCTGACGAAGCCCCAGTTATGAGAATCGGCTTAGTTCCCATGAAATCCTACCCTGATAATCGCTTTGGAAACCAGTTGTCCATCGTCCTTGCGAATCGTCGCCTTGATCTCGAGTCTACGAAACGCATCGCTGAGAAAGACTACCTCACCAGCCACATGAAGGAGATCGCCGGCATAACATGGTGAGATGAAGTTGATATCCATGCCCTGCAGCAGAGCGAACTTTCCTGGGAGATAAACTCCAACCAGGCGCGAGTATAGGCCGGAGGTCAACATTCCGAAAACAACTGGTCCCGGAAACCCAGCCTTCAAGGCATATGTTGCGTCGACGTGGAGCGGATTTGTGTCACCCGAAAGCGCGGCGAATGTGCTTACGTCCTGCGCAGAGAAGGAGGCATCGAATCCGTGCATGAGTCCGATATGAAGGTCGCTCCATCTATATTCCATCATTTTGCGGCTAGCTTCACTTCAATGAGATCGATCATGTCACCGACGTTCTTCAGTTCCTGTAACTCGCCGAGAGCAAACTTAATCTTGTAATGCTTTTCAATTGATGTAACGAGATTGATGTGAGCCAGCGAGTCCCAGTCATCGACGTTCGACGCATTCGATTCACGCGTTAGAATCAGATCGGGCTGGTCGAGAATCTCGCGGA
>CAZASC010000330.1:2983-4036 GCA_964487695.1 uncultured Victivallales bacterium | reverse complement strand
CACATACTTCGGCTCGGCCATCTGGTTATACAGCCGCACAACCTGCGGCGCCATCTTCTTCGTTACCGTGCCCGACACGATCATCAGATCGGCTTGGCGCGGCGACGGCCTAAAGACCTCAGCCCCAAATCGTGCCAGATCGTACCGCGCCATCGTCGTCGCGATCATTTCGATTGCGCAGCAGGCCAGCCCAAACTGCATCGGCCACACCGAGTTGCGTCGTCCCCAGTTATACAACTCTTCGATGGTCGTTACGAAGACGCCCTGCTTGCCCAGTTCGATCTTCAACCCCTCATCAACAGCCATCGTATCGCTCCGCTCCAGTGGTCAGTGTTCAACTATCAGTGGCCGGCTGCTTACTGTTCACTGTCCACTGTAAACTGCCCTGCTACTCCCAAGTCAGCACGCCCTTGGCCCAGGCCCAAACCAGCCCTTCGACCAGCAAAAGCACAAAGACCAGCATAGCTCCACAAGGCTCCACGCCCAGTCCCGTGAACGCCACGGCAAACGGCAGCAGGAACACCGCCTCCACGTCAAAAATCAAGAAAATGATCGCGTACAGGTAATACGCCGAGCTGAACTGCATCCAGGCATCGCCACGCGACACCAGTCCGCACTCGTAGATCGAGTTCTTTACGGCATTTGGCTTGCCCGGAGAAAACACCAGCGCCCACAACCGCGCCAGCCCCAGTGGGGCCAGTCCAAAACCAAGCGCTGCGACAAACAGGATCGCCAAGGAAAAATACGGATTTGAAGCCATCGGGAAAACAAAGCCCTTCTAAATTAACGTACCAGTTCGATGGGGACTTTGGCGACAAAGATGCGGTACGCAGGTCCCCTCTCAGTACCGATTTGGATGGTTCATACCATTCTGTGAACTGTCCGCCGCTTTCTCACCCCACTTTTCCGCAACCGCGCCCACGCCTCTTGCGTCAGTCGGCCCATAGGGTGCATCCTTGCCCTGAGATGAAAGCCATTCAGATTTGCGAAACCGGCGGCCCAGAGGTTCTCAAACTGGCCGATTTGCCCATCCCCGAACCGGGTCCGGGGCAA
>CAZASC010000330.1:0-2973 GCA_964487695.1 uncultured Victivallales bacterium | reverse complement strand
CCCGGACCCGGTCAGGTCTTGATCCGCGTCGAAGCCGTTGGCATTAACTTCATCGACATCTATTTTCGCAGAGGCGTCCACAAAGCGTCTCTGCCCCTCATTCCCGGCAGCGAAGCCTCCGGTACCATTGAAGAATTAGGCCCCGGCGTCACCGGTTTTGCCGCTGGCGATCTCGTCGCCTCGGTCAGCGTCTCAGGCAGTTATGCCGAATACGCGCTCGTTCCCGCCTCGGCGCTCGTCAAGGTTCCCGCCGGCCTCACCCCCGAGCAAGCCGCCGCCGCCATGCTTCAGGGCATGACCGCCCACTACCTGTCTCACTCGACATTTCCGCTCAAGCCCGGCGACACCGCGCTCGTTCATGCCGGAGCCGGCGGCGTCGGTCTGTTGCTGACCCAGATGGCCACTCGCCTCGGCGCGCGCGTCCTCACCACGGTCTCCACGCCCGAAAAAGCCGAACTCTCTCGCGAAGCCGGCGCCTCCGAGGTCATTCTCTACACCCAGCAGGATTTCGTCGCCGAGGTCAAGCGCCTGACGGGCGGGCGCGGTGCCGATGTCGTCTACGACTCGGTCGGAAAAACGACCTTCGAGGGCAGTCTCAATTGTCTCCGCCCGCGCGGCCTTCTCGCCTTGTTCGGAGCCTCCAGTGGCCCCGTCCCGCCCTTCGACCTCATCCAACTCAGCGGCAAAGGTTCGCTCTACGTCACGCGCCCCACGCTCTGGCATTACGTAGCCAACCGCGCCGAACTCGAGCAGCGCGCCGGAGACGTTTTAGGCTGGGCCGCCAAAGGCGAACTCAAGCTGCGCACCGAGCACGTCTATCCGTTATCCGAGGCAGGCCAAGCCCAAACCGACCTGGAAGCCCGCAAAACCACCGGCAAAATCCTGCTGGAACCGTAAAAGCAGGGATAGGGACTAAGGACTAGGGAATAGGGACCAGGGACCAGGGACCAGGTCCAGGGAATAAGGGATCAGCCTCGATTTTTCCGTGCCGAAAACTCCGTTTGCACAGCGATGTGGATTGGAGTCTTCCGGAGGGAGCAGAGGGCTTCAGCCCTCTGAATATGGGCGAATTTCACAGGGCCTTCAGGCACGGATTTTCGCGATTTTCCACGCTATCGATGGATTCACAATTGCAATGCTAAGTCGAAGAAATACACGATTAAGTCGGTCTGGCAATAATATGAGGTACATGGACGCAACTATTTCTGTGGGCACGCAGAAAATCCGATTCGACCGCGAGGCCACAATTCAACTCTACCGTGGCACCATAACCGCGCCCGGAGCTGATTCATGCGATTGCCTCTCCTGCAGAAACTTTGCCAAGCAAAGGCAGGCCATCTACCCGGACGAGTTCAAGAAACTACTAGACCGTTTAGGTGCTGACTCCTCCAAAGAATGGGAAGCGTACGAACTTGGCCCCAGCACCACAAAATCTGATCATCGCCTATACGGCGGGTGGTTTTTGTTTTGCGGGGAACTTGTCGAAGGAGGCGAGATCCAAGCTGGAGGCCTGCCTTTCTCATTTCGCTTCACGACAACCTTCCCAAATGGAACTCTCCCCGACCAATTGAAAATATGCGCTGTCGATTTTCTCGCTGCGATCCCGTGGGTTTTACCGGAAGCACCCGACTAGATCAGTCTGACCTGAAAGCTGCCGGGTGCCCCATCCTTTCCGCGTTCTTTGCGGAAAGGATGGGATGAACCAACTTCATTTGCACCCGGCGGTTGCGATTCAAGTCGCACAACAAACACTGACCACTGCTTTTCAGGAATCGGGCTTTTCACTGACCACTGTTCACTGTCCCCTGTCCACTGCGAAGGGCTGTTCCCTAATCCCTGTTCCCTGCCACTAAGGTATCTGTCCCATCGGCAACTCAATCACCGGCGTCCGCTTATCTCCCTTCGCGGCATAAGCCCAAACCCCGTGAAAATTCTCCCGCAACCCCGGCTGCGCCTTCAGCAGCGCCGTCAACACCGCAATCGCCTCCGTCTTCTGCGCCGCCGGGTCCGTCACCCCCGTCGATTCATACACCGCCCCCAGGTCAGCGTGCAGCAGCGTCGGGTCCAGCCGCAGCGAGTCGATCTTCCACGTCCGCGCCCCATCCGGCAAGGTCAGCGGAAAGGCGTCTTGCGGCGAATTCTTGATCGCGGCCTGCTCCGTTCCCAGCTTTTCCAAATTCGGCGACGACAAAAAGTCCACCGGAACCAGCAGCGACCGCGCTACCTCATAGCTAAACCAAGCGCTCCACGGCTGCCCGGCCTTAGCCAGCTCCCGCGCATGACTCCACCACCAGACGCCGTCATGCTCGTCCAAAACCCCGGGCCGCACCGTCAGCCCGCCCAGCTTCCACGCGCCGCTGTCCCAGGCCAAAATCAGTCCCAACTGTCCGGCCAGCGGCGCTCCGGTCGCGTCCGCAAACACCACGGCATATCGTCCCGGCGGCAGCGCCCGCATGGTGACCGTCACCGTGACTGAACCACTAGAATTTGAGCAAAAAAACTGCGTATCGGCCGCCGCCGTCAACGTGGAGGCGTCCAGCAGATAAACGCTGCGCAGCGCAATCTGCCCGCCTTTCGTCAGCGATCCCGAGCCCTGCACGACTGCGCTCATCCCGTCCCAATCCCCGGCCACAGACGGCAGCAAAGCCGCCTTCAAGGTCGTCAAATCCTGCTGAGCAATCGCCACGGCCATCCGCCCGCCCGCCGCCGTCAACCCATCGCGATCCTGCGGCTGCAATGCGGCCTGCGTCGTGCAACTTGTAGCCCGCGCAGCCATCGGGGCCGCCACGAGCGCCAACAGAACCGCTCCCAGCGCTAAACTCTTCGACAAAAGCCGCATATCCACACCCTCTTTCGCTGTGAAACTCCGTAAGAGCCAGTGGAGCCACATGAGCGTTCCCAGGCCACTGTTAGTCGAGTACAGTAGAGCGGTAACGAATCGCCGCTCGCATTCGGCTAAAACACAGCATTGTT
>CAZASC010000329.1:0-4043 GCA_964487695.1 uncultured Victivallales bacterium | reverse complement strand
CATCACTTGAACACACTGTTCTCAAATCAGGATCAACGTGAATAATCCGGGCTAGAGCGGTGCTGTTCAGTAGAGGTGAACCCGCAGTTGCACTATTCCAAGAATCCCTCACGAAGGATTAGCTCTTATGGCAGAAATACTTCGCATTGAGCAAAGAAATTTGATGATGTGGACAATTCGGCTTGCTTCCTCGTCGTTGGCATGTTTAGTCTGCTATTTTGTCTTGCCGAATTCCTTTTGCTGATTTAGCGATCAGACGTCTTACTGAGATGCAAAATTGGAGCATTCGTCTCCACAACTGCGAAATCTCAGCGCGAACATACAATAGGCTTGCTGATGAATCGCTAACACGCTGGTTTGCTGATAACGAGCAACTCAGGAAATCCGTGGGTGCAACTAATGATTAAATCGGGCTGTATTAACAGTGTATATTTTATATGTATTCATGATTTGCTATTACTAACGTGGACAAATGCATCCAGAACAGGAAGGAAAATAATGAGCAAATGCGAAAGATAATGCATACATTTGAAGTGGTCGACGCATATGCATTGCTTCAGAGACGTCGCCTTCTCGGTGAGGATCTCTTTCATCGTCTATGATTCCATCAGCTATTGCTCAGCATGTATATCAAATTTGTGCTAAAGAAAAGAAATGCCATAACTGCACATGGTTCGACAAATCAACCAGCCCAATCCATTGACGGGGCAAATTAGTCAGGCGACGACTTTCTCATTGGGTGAGCGCAAACTCATCGCCGGCATTCTTGGCATCTTTTTCGGCTGGCTTGGCATACGACGAAATGTAGTCTAGTTCACAGTCTTTCAAGTGAGGCGCAAGCTATGGACAATATGTTACGTATCGCCTTAGAGGATATCGTCATAGGTTTACTTGGCGCCTTTGTTGTTAGCACAATTTCCTATATAGTTAAAAAAGTGAAAAATAACATGTTGGAGCGTCAGTTCCCTATCGCCGGTGATTATCTCACTAAATTTGAAGATGAAGTTGATGGGCAACGAATAGTGACGACCGCACCGGCCTCTCTTAAGCAGCATGGTACACAAATTGTTGGTTCTACTGCTGTCGCGAATGATAATCGTAACTGGATTATTGAAGGAGAGGTGTCTTTAGAGGGCTATTTCCATGGCATCTATCATGCCGAAGACCCCATTGATACTGGAATTGGGAATTTCATTCTAAAAATTGACAATAGACGCCATATGCAGGGGATGTGGTCAGGATATGATTCTGTGAATGGAAAGATCACATCAGGGGAATACAAGTTTTTCCCCATCCATAGAAATATCGAGTTTCATATCTTACAGAAAGTTCATATTCCTCAAATAACTGAAATCGCAGATGACCAACTCGGAAAGGACTACCTTACAGACGAAGATCTGGAGCGAATATTATCAGCGCCAGAGCATTACGTTTGCGCGGTCGCCTTGGATAAACCGCACGCAAAGGTCGTTGGTTTTTGTTTAGGACTTCAAATTCAGCAGCATGAAATAAAAGATTACATTCACCTTGCGGAATCGGATATTCCACGATCAATTAAAAATTCGGAACGAATCGGACTCTTAAAAACGATCGCAATCGATCAAGAGCATCAAAGACTTGGTATCGGTTTCAAACTCACTGAAAAATGTGTAACCGAACTCATCTCGCGAAAAGTGCAAACAATAATCTCCATAGCGTGGCAAAACGGTTGTCGAGTCAATATGCACGGGATTTTATCTGGACTCAAATTTCGCAAAGTGAAAGAAATCCCGTTCTTTTGGAAAAATGATAGTCTCAAGAAAGGATACAGCTGTCCAATGTGTGGACAACCACCTTGTAAATGTACGGCTGTCATCTATGCAATGTCAGTACCGGAAGAAGGGTCGATACACCATCGCAAATAACGGCGCGGAAAATTCGCGCGGATTCATTCATGCCAGACTTGACTATTCTATTATTTATGACAAATGATAAACAGTCATCGTTCCGTAAAACAAACACTACAATCCGCTGAAAAATCACAACACTCAGAACGACTCCAGCAGCGGAAGCTGGCTCCCTGAGAAACCGGATACAGAGGCATGCCGCATGAACAAATCATGCGGCATGTAACTCACTTCTTTTCTCCTCGTGCTCGTGGCAAGCCACAGCTCTTGCATTTGGTATCTTTATAGGTGTTGATCTTCCCGCATTTGCAGAACCAGGACAATGGAACCATGTGATTTATCTCCTCTCGCGAATGAATTCTTGCGGATAATCTGCGCAACGCTTGCCGCCCCAACGCGAGACAAGCGCATCGTCGTACTTGTCAGCCGTATAGCCAACCGCAAGCACTGCTGCTTTTAATTCTTCTTTATCGACATCTTTACCAACGATACCATATTCAAAGAAGATATCGTTGTCTTGATCAATGCCAAATGCGACAGCAACGTCTGTCGGTCTTCCATTGACAGCACATTTTGCAATTGAAGCGCTTCATCCAGCATCTGCAAACGGTGCTCTAATGCGCATGGAACTCCCACGATGCGCTCACCGACCATGATCGCGTCATCCTTTGTCACCGTGCATTTATTATTGGCAACGAATAGGCGACACATTGCTCAAGCAGATCGATGCTTTTATCCAGGAAGTGCCGATTGCGTAAGTATTGTGAGGAAAATTCGATAATCCAACGGAGTATATTATCCGCAACAACAACTTGCCGCAATGCGGATAATTCATCGCGTACTGCCTGTAGGATGAGATATACTCTGTCGACCGTTGGTTTCTGGATTGATATCGGTTGAAATCGCCTTTCGAGTGCGGTGTCTTTTTCAATGTAGCGCCGATATTCCTCATCAGTCGTCGCAGCAACACAAGCAATGTCTCCGCGCGCCAGTGCAGGTTTAAGCATATTCGCCAGGTCATTTAACGATTGGCCGCCACTGCCGGCGCCGACCACCGTATGGATCTCATCTATAAATAGAATGATGCCGTCTTGACTCGCTTCAGCCAGCAGAGATTTCATCCGCTCTTCCAGCGAACCGACAATACCTGTGCCCGATGTCAGTGACGATGTTGATAATGAAATCACGCGAACTCCGCATAGCATGGCCGGTACTTGATCCGCCATAATACGTTGTGCCAGTCCTTCGACGACTGCGGTTTTCCCCACGCCAGCCGGCCCAATCAACATCGGATTGCGTTTGGTGCGCCGACACAATGTTTCGATGACTGATGCCAATTCCTCATCGCGCGCCACAGTTCTGGGGAGCTTTCCTTCTCGCGCACAGCGTGTCAGATCAATTCCATATTTTTCAAGTACCGGTGTCGGACGCTGCGATCAAGCGGAGGTGACCGTGGTGCTCACCGGCACACCCTTGCCTCTCCCTGACTTATCAGGAGACGTGTCATCAGCCAATTGGGCGTTGGGCGCGGGACCCCCAGCGGAACCATCGGCAGCCAGCGTATAACCGGCTTTCTCCAACACGATGGCGGCAATATCGCGTTCATTGGCCTTCTCGCGCTGTTGCGAGCGGGCGTGTTCTGCCGCCAGGGAAACCAGAAGGTCCACCGGGAGCAGTTCGCCAATATCTGCTACGGCTATCTTGTGCAGCAAATATGGTTTGAGCTCAGCGCCGACAAGGTTTTGCGCGAGCGATTCCGCCATAGCCAGGTGTCGATCCAACACGGTCACCAACCACTGAAACACGCCGGGAGTGTGCGCCGCTTCGCCAGACAAACGCGAAGAAACGATTTCAACCAGTTTCAGTGCGCCGAGAGTGAGTTGTAATTCCAACCCAGCCGTGGGAGAATTACAGTCCGACATAATGCATCCTCATATTGCTTATCGGGTGAGTATGAAAGGAAAGAATCGATGACGAAAGCTGGATAAGATGATCATTACGATAATTTATTTAACATTGAATTTTCCGTAACCACGGCGTGTTTTCGCCCCTATCCCCCAATCCTGTAAGGCCCGTGTTATCCATTCCAGGGCGGCAGCAAAGACAGTGTCATGCTCCGCGTCCAGCAGGACCTTGACATGATTATCCTGTTCATCA
>CAZASC010000328.1:0-4061 GCA_964487695.1 uncultured Victivallales bacterium | reverse complement strand
TGGGAATTTGGTTCGGCAGCTTTTTTGGCACGCCGCGGGATTGGATAGGTTTTGAACAAATTGCGCTGATGGTTTATGACGACCGGGAGCTGATCGAAGAGATCGTGGAAACCATCACGCAGCTCGTTTGCAGCCAGCTTGAAATCGCGCTTAGGGAAGTGCAACCCGACTTCGCCGCCGGCTGGGAAGACATCTGTTTCCGCAACGGGCCCATCCTCAGCCCGCAAATGTTCTCGGAAATCGTCATCCCGCGCCTGAAACGCGTAATCGCGCTTTTGCGCCAGCATGGTTGCGACGTAATCTGGACGGACTGCGACGGCGACATCCGCAAACTCGTGCCGTTGTGGCTGGACGCCGGGTTGAACTGCATGTTCCCGCTGGAAGTCCATCCCGGCAGCGATCCGGTTTGGATGAGAAAAGAATACGGAAAACGCATTCTGCTCCGCGGCGGACTGGCGAAGTATGAGTTGGCAAAAGGCCGCCGGGAAATTATCGCGGAACTGAAACGCGTCGAAAAAGTTTTTGCGGACGGCGGCTACATTCCTCACGGCGACCACCGCATCCCGGAGGATGTGCCGTACGACAATTACAAATATTATATCAAGGAAAAGCTGGCTATGATGGGCTGGAAGCCAGATGAGCTCGGCGGCATAGGGCCTCTGCAAAATTTTAAATGAGGAATGCTTCGGAGGACAAGCTTATACAAACGCAAGGCAGCGCGACCGCACCCTCTGTCATCTATAGATCTGGGTGGTCGTTCCGAAGTTATTCAGCGGAATTTCGGCAGAAAATCCTTTGTCCACGCATCCAGATCCGGCGGAGCGGTCAGCCAGCCCGCTTGCATCTCCCATGCGGCGCCTTCGCGCTTTATACGAAAATTGTTTTTTGCGGCGTCTTCGAATTTCGGATCGCCAATTCGGCTGCGCGCTTCGAATCCAGAAACCTTCGTCAGAGCGGGCAACTCCGAGAAAACCTGGTGCTTCGGCCGCCAGGTCACGCCATAAAGAAATTCGGGCTGCTTGGCGGCATTGAAATAAAGATTTCTATCTATCACCAGGCCGCACTGCGCCGGATCCCAAGCGCAAGCGGGCGTCGTCAGGATCCACCGCTGCCAGGCATCCTCACTCTTGAACTTCTCCTTTTCGGATGGATGCCAACCGAAGAAACTGTTGTCTGACCACAGTGCAATGGGATACGAGGCGTTGTCGGCGCAGACATTGCTCACCACCACATCGCCCATCAGATGGTACTGGATGTCTCCGTAGTCGGTCGTCTTTTCAAGCCGCGGGCCCTGTTCGCGAAAAGCAATGCCGGACGTGTTCCCGACACAGGTGTTCCAGGCGACAATGCAATTTTCGCTTTCCGCGAGAAAAATACCCCCGGAGAAGGCATCGCCATCCACTTTTCCAACCATGTTGACGGCATTTCGAACGGCGAGGTTATGAATCACCCGGATGTTCCGCGAAATCTCGATCATCAGTCCAGAACATTCGTTCTCCCAGAACACGCTGTCGGTGACCAGAATGTTGCGCGCATGAATGTCGAACCACAGACCCGCTCCGCCGTTGTGGCGAAAGACGCACTTTTGGATCAGTCCGCCATCGACAGCGCAAAGTTTCAATCCCGCGGAATCCCAGCCACGATCAATGGGCTTCCAGGCGTTCTCTTCCCACAGGCATTCTTCGTTGACGAACCCGTCATCATAGGCGCCGCCGCCGCAATGACCGTTGCGGCGCAGAATGCAGCGGCGCATCGTTCCATTAACCCCGGCGCCGTTGCCGGCCATCTCTTCGATGATGCAATTCTCAAGCAGATTGTTTTTGCCGAGCAGCCAGACTCCCGGGCGTTGAGGAAATGTCGCGGCACGCTGGAAGATGAAGCCGCTGACCTGAACGTTCTGCGTGCCATCTTTAAAGGCCCACGGATTAGAACCCATCACGAGGTCTCGTGTGGACAACTCGATTTGATGTTTGCGCGGGTCGGAGCCGTCGGCCAGCCAAAGGTACAAACGCTTGTCCTTTACGGTGTCGGCGAAAAACATACCGGCAAACGGCGCCCCGAGATTTGGCAATGGAGTCCTGAGCAGTCCGGATTCCTTTTCCTTTTTCATCGCGGCGGAATGCTCGTCCCACGCTTTGCGCAGTTCATCCAGGCTTAAGCACGGCCGCAGGTGCTTGCCGTCGGCAAACGCCTGCTCGGCGCGTCCCCACAGCGGAGTGTCGTCAGGATGAGATTCGATCAGCTTGCCATCAACCACGTTGATCGCAAAAACGTTTTTCCAGGGCGTGAAATAAATGGAGCCGGAATCGGCCGCTCCTTCCCAATTGGCAACGATATCCGCGCCGCTGACAACAACGGAGCCTGGTGGATCGGCCTGTATTCGAATCGGCGCCTCCGGCGTTCCGCTGTGGTACAAACCCACAAATTCGCGGTAAATGCCAGGCTTGACGAAAACCGTATCGCCGGCGCGAGCCACGGCGGCAGCCTTGTTGATAGTAAGAAAGGGTTTCTCCGCGTTCCCGGGATTTTCATCCTTTGCCGCGGCATTTTTTTGATCCACTACATATTGCGCCGCGGAGACGCTGAAGGCGCCGCAGAGAACCGCAAACAACCAAATCTTTTTCGCAAATGTATTCATTTAATGCTCCTTATTAAGGGCAAAATACCTATCACCCGCGGCATAAGGCAACCGCCGGTTTTGGTTAAACCACCAGGCTAACTGCGGTTTTCAACCGCCAACCCCACCGGGCGTCACAAAAAAAGTCAGCAGAACGCAAATAATTATGTCTTCTATGCCATCAACTTCATATGTCGGCTACGGAGCCCTCAGCCGCAAAACTGGCGGCAAGCGCCGCCCTTTGTGTCGGAGGCAGTCTATTTTAGTGAGCGAGTTGGTGCAAGCGATACGTTTGCGTTCGTGTAAAAGCTGTTTCGCCCTGGTAGCAGAGTCTGTTATGCTTTCATAAAACGATAATGTTTGAGGCCTACGAAGAAACTCTCAAGGCTTACAAGCCGCTCGCACTTTCAGCAGAAAGGAGCCTGCTGCACGGAGCTAAGAAAGGATCACGAAAGTGCGCCGAGGAATTGGTTCTGCGCCATGTTGGTTTTGTCATCTTTCGCCTGCGCCGCAAATTGTCTCCGGCCCTGCTGCGCCGCTATGGCGAGGATTTGCTTTCCGAGACCATCCCGATTGTATATCAAAAGATCAATTCCTATCGCTTGGAATATCGAGACGCACAAGGCCGATTCAGGCCGGTGAGGTTTTCGTCATATATCTGGAAACGAATTGACGGCTTTATTATTGACACGATCCGGCGGGATTGGGAGATTCGTGGCGATAAGGTGACGCTCAATGCGCTTGAGCGTTGCCGTGACGGCCAATTTTAGAGAAAATGTAATTGTGTGCGTTTAGCCAGGCTTAATACGTAGTCCGTCGCCGTATTTTTATTATGAAGCAGGTAAAAATAATGAGACGGTGGTCCCTTTGCCCTCAACACTCTTGATAACGACACTCCCCCCGTGTTCTTCAGCAATTTTCTTCACCAAAACCAGCCCCAACCCTGTACCTTGCCCGACGGCCTTGGTTGTAAAGAACGGCTGGAAAGCCTTCTTTTGCACTTCTGCGCTCATTCCGCATCCAGTGTCGCTAACGCGCAATTCCAACTTATTGTTCCCATCGTTGGCGCGAAGAGCTTGTACGCACACTGTTCCGCCGGAGGGAGTCGCATCAATGGCATTGTTCAACAGGTTCAGCAAGACTTCTGAAATCCGCGTGCTGTCCAGAACGGCAGTTTTCAGACCAGATTCAACTTCAGTGGTCAATAAAACCCCAATCTTATTTGCCCTGCTTTTTACAAAAGACAAGGTCTCTTCCAGTAAATGCGAGAGTTCAGTCTCTACTGGCGCGATAGCATCTTTCCTGCCAAGCCGGAGCATGCGCTCGGAGATATTGTCGATTCTTTTCAACGCCTTCTTGACATACTCCAGGGATTCCTGCAAGGATGATTCATCCGACCGTGTGTCAGCTTTTGCCAGATTCAGGAAGCTGAACGCGCCTTGCA
>CAZASC010000327.1:0-4062 GCA_964487695.1 uncultured Victivallales bacterium | reverse complement strand
TTGGACGAGTTGCGCCAGAAATTGCTGACGATGGCCAGCCATGCCGAAACCGCCGTCAACCAGGCCGTGCAATCCCTCATGCAGCGCAACCGCGACCTTGCCGTGCGCGTCAGGGCGGACGACGACCTCATCGACAAGTTCGAGATCGAGATTGACGAGATGGCCATCCTCCTTTTGACCAAGGCGCCGCTGGCCAGCAACCTGCGCCTCGTGACCGTGGCCATGAAAATTTCCCAGAACCTCGAGCGCATCGGCGACGAGGCCACCAAGATTGCCAAGCGCTCCCGCGACCTGGCCCAGGAACCGCCCGTGAAGATCAACCTCGACCTCCCGCGCATGGCCACCCTCGCCCTCGCCATGGTCAAGGACGCGCTCGACTCCTTTGTGCAGCGCGATTCCGCCGCCGCCCGCGCCATCATCCCGCGCGACAAGGAAGTGGACGCGCTCAACAAGCAGGTTCATGCACTCCTCGCCCAGCACATGATGGAAAACCCCGACACCATCGGGCGCTGCCTGCAATGGATCGTCGCCGCCAAAAGCCTCGAACGCATCGCCGACCACGCCAAGAACATCGCCGAGGAAGTCGTATATCTCTGCGAAGCCCAGGACATCCGCCACACGATGAAACCTGACGGAACACGGTCGGCCTGATTCGTTCTCCGCCGTCAACTCCTCATTCCAAATTCAAAGACCCGCGCGGCTTTCACCACGCGGGTTTTAATTTTTGGTAGGGACATTGCGCTGCGATGTCCATGGTGGCACTCCGCAAGGAGCGCAGCGCGCCGACCCTGCCTTCTATGGCACCACGACGACCACCGGCGGAGCGCTTTCCTGGCTCTCGCCCGTCGAATTGCGCGCGGTCATACCAGCAAATCGTGCGGAAACATCTGCTGGGGCGTTTGCATTTCGCCACTATGCAGAAATTATACGCCGTGCCTTACAACGTCAAAGCAGAGGCGGCACGCCGCTATGCTCCGGCACAATGCACTGGCGTTAAAATCAGAATCCAAGCTGGCGTCCCGCAAGCCGACAAAATCAACACGTCGTTTGTAGAACGCTCCAACCTTACCGTGAGGCACTTCAACAAAAGATTCGCTCGTTTGGGTTTGGGCTATTCGCGGAAGTTGTGCAATCATCGTTACGCGATTGCGCTATTCGCGGCGGCGTATAATTTTTGCAAATCCCATTCAACGCTTGGTTGCACACCCGCTGTTGGCTTGAAACTCACAAACGAAACATGGACAATCGAAAAGCTGATTGAAGAAGCGACAAAATTATGAATCTTTTTGAACTTTTTGGAATTGCGATTGTGGCCGTAATTGCTTGGGTGTTCGGTTATTCAGCGGGTCAGACGAAAGGCTGGAACAAGGGCGTTATGGAGTCATTTCGTCCATTTGTTGATGAAGGCTTTTATGATGGCTGGCGGTCGCGCCATTACGGAAATCCTTTACAGGGCAACAGGGTTCATCCTGACGAAATAAAGCGTCTGATGCCGTCGCTTGTTGACCCAGCCCAAGAACTTTCTGATTGGATTTTTAACTTTAGCCATTTGCCATTTGAAGAATATAGGGCGCAGAAAATAGCCGAACTTAATGAAGAAATGGAACGCGAAAAAAAGTTTAAGAATCAGAAGCCGGAAGCATAAAAATTGGACTTGCGCGGTTGGTAATTAGCGGTGATATATTCTTCGTGAAAATTGCTGAAACACCAGTCCCCAAACCATTTCGAGAGCGGTTTATTTGTTTTGGCGAAGATATTCTGCTTTTTGTAGCAAGCACTGGATTGAATCCAGATCAAGTTGAAATATATTTCAATCCTCAATTCTTGGGAGAGCAAGAAAAGGGGGAGAATCGCGTCATTATTTTTTTTAACAAAGGGGAAAAGACACAGGCGTTTCATTTTTATCTTCCTGAAAACCCGTCCACCATTTATGAGAAGAACGGGAAAAAATATAGAATTACCCTATCCATTGCCGACGCTTGTTGCTCTTGACGGTCAATCTGCAACCGGAACGACACAAGACAAACGTGTTTGGACTTTTCCAAAGATTGCCAGCGACTTTGCGGCGGGGATGAAAAAAGCCGCGTGGCAGCCGGCATTCGTCAAAGTTGATGACCAGTGGAGTGCAACTGACATTAAAAAATCTTCGCTCGGAGGGAATTCTATTTTCAACACTTGCAACTTCGGCCTCTTAATGACTCATGGTTCGTATGCCACAACGGCGGAAGATGACAATGTGAAATACACTTACGTCTGGCTCGGAGCAAATAATTATGTCCGGTTATCGGACATGGATTTTGGCAGCGATGGAACAAATGGGCTGCGCTGGATGACGATACTTGCCTGTAACATTCTTCGCTCTGCTAATTACAACAGCATGAACAACAACTTCAAAATCCCGGTCAATGACAGTTTGCATTTGCTGCTTGGGCCTAGCACTACTTCTTATGCCTGTGAGCAGTTTGGTGTTCAATATGGCAACAACTTGACTCGAAATAATGAGACGATCATTAATTCATTCAACAATGCGGGGAGTTATGCACATGCGCTTGACCACGCTCCAACTGCTGTCAGTTATGCGGTTAGCGGATGGTCTAGCTGTTTCGGTGATACGCTGACATCTTACAGCGATCCCGATGATGAAACTCTTCAATATCAACAAACTCCCATCTACACACCTTAATGGCGAGAATTTTTATATTTGTCCTGACCGTTCTATGTGGAAGTTTCTCCTCTCCAGCCGATTCATTTCGGCTGGAGGGGTTGGAAGGCCAATCTTATCAGCCGCCCACAAATGTTGAAATCATTTGGAAAGCGACGAATGACCTGCCAAACGGTCTGTGGGTCTATAAAGTCATTCCGCAAGAATTTCCAATGGCAGTCGTCACCAACCTCATGACGATAGGGGGATTTGAGTGGAGAAATTTAGTCAAGCCGTCTGACCCGCCTGTTCCTGATAAAAATCTAATTTGCTTTCGGGATAAGAAGCAAAACTGGACGCGATTTCTAAATATCGCCCCGACGATGGGCTGGGTTGAATACTATGATGGAACAGGCAGTGCAAGAGATCCAATTAACGGTGTTCCTAGCAAGGAAGAAGCCGAAAAATTGGCTTTGGATATTTTGTTTCGGTTAGGAGTAGACCGTTCGCTGCTGTGCCACGAAAAAACCAACTATGATACGATTCAAGGCAAACTGTCACGAGACGGACAAATGTTGACAACGAACGTGGTAAGTCGCGGCATCTCGTTTGCCCGGCGGATTGACGGCATTGAGTCAAGAGGTTCTTGTTTTATGGTTGATTTTGGGAGGTATGCCAAGGTTGAACACTTTTTTTTCAGTTGGAGAAATCTGCTGCCATCTGAAGCACACCTGACACTTACACCAAAGCAGATAATTGATGAAATAAAAGACGGCCATGTTCTTTCGTTTCCGTGGGAAGATTTAACTGGCTTGGATAATATCAAAAAACTGGCCGTTGTAAAAATGACTCCCTACTATTTTGATAAACTGGGAACGGAGTCGTTGGATTATATGTATCCTTATGCAGATTTGGAAGTAGTCGCTGATCTTGAAGGCACAAATACGGCGACTTTTTATTTTCAATGCCCGATTCTTTCGACGAACGCAATAAAGCAATGAAAGCCTTCGCAGTTTTTGCATTGATGCTGGCATCGGCTCTTTCTTCTTCAGCCGTCCTGCCCACTTGGCAGGAACTTAACTCGCATCTGTTCACCAATGCGCTCATCGTCTGGCAGTCGCCGACGAATCCATTGCCGAAAAGTTTTTGGACTTACAAAATGCTCGTGCCGCGTCGGTTCACAAGGGTGGTTCTTTCCAACGCTGTTGTGTTGGCCTCGTTGGAAGGCAAAGGATTTCCAGAACCGTCGCTGCAAAACTCTTGTTTCCTCTCGGATGATTGCCAGAGTTGCTCATGCATGAGACCGTGTTATTTCTCCATCATGCCTGAAACCGGCAGCATTGCCTTCGACGAGCCGCACCAGAATAATTTGTCGAATGCAATTCCCGATGATGATGACATTGTAAAACTCGCATTTGAAT
>CAZASC010000326.1:1808-4063 GCA_964487695.1 uncultured Victivallales bacterium | reverse complement strand
TTTCCCGGAGCCGCTTGCCGACCCGGACGGCAGCTTGTACCCCCTCCAGCGTGTCATAGGTATCCACCAGAAAGACGCAGTTGTTGGGCATCGCGGTGGCATACGCTTTAAATGCCTCCTCCTCCGTATCAAATGACATCACCCAACTATGCGCATGCGTGCCTTTGACAGGAATTCCATAACGCATCCCAGCCAGGACGTTTGACGTGGCTGCACAGCCGCCGATATGCGCAGCGCGGCTCGCCGCCATGGCGCCGTCGATTCCCTGTGCGCGGCGCAGGCCAAACTCCAGGACGGCCGCACCCCGCGCCGCATGGCAGACCCTGGCCGCCTTGGTGGCGATCAGCGTTTGAAAGTTGACGATGTTGAGCAGGACGGTTTCGAGAAGTTGCCCTTGAAGAATCGGCCCCCGCACCCGCATCAACGGTTCATGTGGAAAAACCACCGTCCCCTCCGGGATCGCATCGATGTCGCATGTGAAGCGGAGGTTCTGAAGATAATCCAAAAAGCCTTTTTCAAACAACGGTTTCCCATCATTGCCTGTCAGACTGGCGAGATATGCAATCTCCTCCTCTTAAAAATGGAAATGGCGGATGCAATCGATGGCGTCCGCCAAACCGCAAGCCACGCTAAAACCGCCCTGAAATGGGCTTTTCCGGAAGAAAAGGTGAAAAACGGCTTCCTGTTCGTGGATATCGTTCTTCCAATAGCCGTAAGCCATTGTTAGCTGGTAAAGATCAGTGAGAAGAACAGAATATTTCTTGTGATTTACGTCGCTCATGGTGTAAAAATGACACTAAGCATGTTTGGCGTCAACAAAAATGACGCCGTTCTTTAATGAAATGGTAAAAAAGGATAAATAATGAAAGGGATCGCTTTGGGTCGAGCATGGGGGCAATTCCAATCCGCGAGGTCCTTCTACATCTTCAATTCTGTATCTGTCTCACTTAAATCCGAAGTCCAGAAACTCCAGCCATGAAATTGAAACACGTCTTGCTTCACATAAACAGCGGAAAAAACACACCGCTCGATTTCGTTGAAACCATCACCACGATGGTAGAAAAGGAAAAAGGGAAATGCACTGTTTATGAAAGTGGAAACCGGAAATTGCCGGAAGCCGACAAAGCCAGTCGTCGAAAACATCTTGAGGCCGACAAGCCGGATTTGGCAATCGTCCTCGGCGGCGACGGAACCATGCTGCAGGCAGCGGAATTCTTGCGAGGAATGAGTATCCCCCTCCTCGGAATCAATTTCGGATTCCTCGGCTTTATCACCGCGCTGGAGGCCGGAGTCCTGAAAAAACACCTGCATCGTGTTCTGAACGGTGAATTTCTCGTAAGCGAACGCAACACGCTCGACATCACCATCCATCGAAATCGTGGCAGAACGGTCCGGGGATGGGCACTCAACGAAGCATTGCTCACCCGTGCAGACAATCCCCATCTCATCACTGCGACCGCGACTGTGGGCGGGCAACTTTTGACCGATTATCGCGCGGATGGCATTCTGGTCGCCACGCCCACGGGTTCGACGGCCTATTCGTTGGCGGCCGGTGGTCCCATCATCAGTCCGAAATGTAACGTGATCACGATCACTCCGATCTGCCCGCACGCTCTCAGCAATCGGTCAGTCGTCGCGGAGGCCGATGAAATAATCGAAATCGTTCTTCAAAACAGATCTGGCGATGCCCAAGTGCAGGCCGATGGTCGTACCTTGGGAAAAGTTAATCATGGGGATCGGGTCATGATTAATAAATCTCCCATCCCCGCCCTTCTCGCATTCATGCCCGAAATCAATTTCTACAATATCGTCCGCAGCAAGCTGGGATGGAACGGGGACGGAAAATGGACCAAATAACGCAATATATTCTCTTTCCAGGGCGCCACCTCGTAAATACCCGGTTTCAGGCCGCCTATCTCCAGAGCCTCCTTGCCTGTGAACCGGCGATGATCGCCGGGATCATCGGCAATCTGCAACTGCGGCCCGGCGCGCACGTCATTTTCGCCATCACATCCGCGAACCAGCAGAACTCCCGCTACAACGCGATCCCATATCCCATCCGGCTCCTCGGCGTGGATCGGTTTGCTTGCGACCTGGCGAAGTCCACGCCAATGTCCCGGCGCATCTTTGGAATTCCCCACTACGGACATACCGAAAACTTCGCCACTGTAACGCTCAAGGAAATCGAAAATCAAAGCGAGGGACAGCTCAGGCTTGCGCCTAACAACACCCTGGTCATCTGCTCAACACCAGAA
>CAZASC010000326.1:0-1708 GCA_964487695.1 uncultured Victivallales bacterium | reverse complement strand
GATCAAGTTCAACGACATCGCCGCGGCAATCAGACCCGGGCGCATAGCCGATGAAGGCTGCGCCGATGGCGCGATGCTGGTGGAGGTCAGCAAAGTTTTCCGCGACAGCGATCTTTTCGGTATCGATCTTTCATCTGAATTCGCCAGTCGATTCGCCGAGCGCCAACGGGCCGGCGAATTCGGCGGCCTCTACGTTCATTTCTTCCATCGCAACCTCCTCGACCCCATTTTCGATCCCGCATCCATCGACACCACGATCTGCAATAGCACCCTCCACGAGCTTTGGAGCTATGGCGAAGGCGAGAGGTCCGTCCGCCACTACCTGCGAGAGAAATACCGCCAGCTTCGTCCAGGCGGACGTCTCGTCATCCGTGACGTGGTCGGTCCAGAAAACGGCGACACTATGATTTTTCTCAAGTGCCGGCGAGACGATGGAACCGATCTCACAGACCACGATCTTGAACTTCGCACAGACCGGCCAGCGGACTGGATCAGCGGACTTTCAACCCGAGCGAAATTCCTGCTGTTCGCCCGGGATTTTCGTGCAGCTTACCGTGGAGATTCCCCGCTATTTTTTGAAATCCGCGAAGACGGATTTATCACGACCTTGAGAAACGTCGCGGAATTCCTCACCAAGAAGGATTACGCTGACAATTGGCAGAGCGAGATGAACGAGGAATTCTGCTTTTGGAGCTTCGCCCACTGGAAACAGGTATTGCGTGACACTGGGTTTTCAATCATTGAAGACGCGCAACATCCTCAGGGAAGTTCCCGGACATACACCAATAAGTGGATCGTTAAACACCGCTATCAGGAGCATTTGCAACTGCTAAACTTCGACCCTAAGCACGCAGGAGAAGTCGTGGCCTGGCCTCCGACGAACATGATCCTCATCGGAGAAAAAAAGCAGCCCTGAAGCAGGATAGTTTGTTGACGTTGAATCCGGTGGCATCTCGTGTGGTAAGCCAAGGATCGAAGATGTAGCATATCAAGGAATATCCACGATTTTGAAATTACTCGTAATCCTCCCTGCACAATACCGGCCTTCCTCCGAAAACAGCCGGATCGCTAAACCATAGATTGTTCGCCTCGCTCCAGTTTGATGCCTTGAGTTGCCGCCCAGTGGTTGAGGTCGCGGCGCTGAATTGCAGCAGCCATAAGATCAGGGAACAAGTCAGGCGTGCAAGCGAACGAAGGGACACCGAGGGATGTAAAGGTTGCCGCAACCTGATGGTCGAAGGCCGGAGCACCGGAATCGTCGAGTGCGAGCAGCGTAATCATCCGCGCCCCGCTGGCGGCGATAGAGGCGACCCGCTGAAATAGCTGGGATTTGTTTCCTCCCTCGATCAAGTCGCTGATCAGGACGAAGATTGTATCCGCCGGCCGGGTTATCAATCTCTGGCAATAGGTGACCGCGCGATGAATGTCCGTCCCGCCGCCCAATTGTGCTCCGAAAAGCACATCCACCGGATCGGAGAGTTTTTCAGTCATGTCCACCACGGACGTGTCGAAGAAAACCAGGGAGGTACGGACGGCGCGCAACGAAGCCATGACCGCCGCCATCACTCCCGAATAGACAATCGAGCGGGCCATCGAGCCGCTTTGGTCCACGCACAGGATAATGTCCCGCAATGCCGATGTCTTTCGAGCGAAACCGATCCGCCGCTCCGGAATGATTGTGCGATATCCGGGCTGGTAATGTTTTAGA
>CAZASC010000325.1:0-4083 GCA_964487695.1 uncultured Victivallales bacterium | reverse complement strand
TCGTGCAGCCGCCACGCGCGGCCCGCGAGGTCGTGCCCTTCTTCGACGGCCTTGAGCCCCTTTTGCCCTTCGAGCCGAAGGGCCTCGTCCAACGCCAGCCGGATCGAGCGAGGATCGAGGTGCATCACGTCGCGCGTTTTTTCCATCGCGGCCACAAGCGCGCCGAGGTCTTCCGTGGTTTGCACCTGCTCCCGCGCCTCGGCTCGGGCCTGCTTCTGCCGATGGTCGTCGATGTCGATGGTTCGCCGGGCGCCGATCATGGCTTGTTCGACTTGCCGAGCGATGACTTCGCCGATGGCTCCCAGGTCGTGGCTTTGTTTCTTCACCTTCTCGATGATGACATCGAGGAAACGCTGATCCTCGCGGCCCTCGAACTCGAAGTGATGGCAGTACGTTTCGCGGGTCTGACCCTTTCGGTCGATGCGGCCGTTGCGTTGTTCGAGCTTGTTCGGATTCCAAACAATTTCCCAATGAATCAGATAGCGGCAATGGTTTTGCAGGTTTGCGCCCTCGGCGGCGGCGTCGGTCGCGAGCAGGATGCGAACCGGATTCTGACTGGTCGGCGCCTGAAATGCCGCCTTGATGTCTTCCCACTCGTCGCTGTTCATGCCGCCTTGAAGGCGCATGATGCTATCGTCAAAACCCCGTGCTGCCAGCAACGTATGCAGCCATTGAAGCGTGTGAAGGTACTCGGTGTAGATGACAACCCGCTCCTGGTTCCACTTGCCGTGTGGGCGCAGGTGCTCCTCGATCCAGGCCAGCAGGATGTCGAATTTGCTGTCGGGCTTGTGCGCCAAACGGTCGGCGATGCGGATCATCTCCGAAAGCTGCTTCTCCTCGCTCGGCGAAAGTTTGCCGAAGAAGGGGCTCGCTTCCTCCATCGCGGCGTCTTCGTTACGGATGCGCTCGTCGTCGTCATCCCAGTCCTCGCGCAGCCTGCGCCGCCATGCCGCGACGGCTTCCTCCGAAAGTTCTTCCGAACCACGCACGCCAAGGCTCTTGCTGTGCGTGTCCAGTGAATGCGCGAAAGCAGCGGGGGAAGAAAGGAGCCGTTTCTTCAATATCGTGAGCGCAAACTCGATGCCGAGTTGTTCGCCTTTGCTGGCCGTGCGCTGGCGGCGAGATGCGGAATAGGCGTCGAGCAGATCGAAGAGCCGCTTTTCGTCCGGCGTCAGCACGACCTTCGGCAGGGCGACGACGTGACGTTTCGGAAAACGCGGCTGGCCCAGATCGTTTTTGAAATCCTCTTTGAGCCGCCGGATCATGACGGCCTTTACCTGTTCGGGATCGACGGAGCCTGACCGCGTGAAGCGCAGTGGGTCGAGCATTTCAAGGAGTGCTGTGAACGATTCGGTGTAGCCGTTATGCGGCGTCGCGGTTAGGAATAACCGGTGCTCAAAGTGCGGCAGAATCTGCGCCATCATCTGCGTGCGATCCGAAGCAACGACGTAGTTGACGCGACCGGTCGGCGCAACATGATGAGCTTCGTCGAGGATCAGCAAATCCCATTCGCGCAACGGTTCCGGCCCGCCTGCTTGGCGCAGCGCATCGCGGAACAGCTTCATCGGCTGCTCGCGCTTGATGAAATCCATGCTGGTGATGATGCGCGGAAAGGCGTTCCACGGATTCACGTGGGCGCCATACTCGCGGCGCAATTCAAGGATTCGCGTGCGGTCGATGATCTCGAAGGGCAGGTTGAATTTCTGCGCCATCTCATCGCGCCATTGGCGTTGAAGCGAGGCCGGGCAAATAATCATGACTCGCCGAACGCGGCCTCGGGCGATCATCTCCTGGGCGACCATCCCCGCCTCGACGGTTTTTCCGGCGCCGACGCCGTCAGCAAGCAGGAGACAAACTCGGGGCATTTCGGAGGCGCGCTGCACCGGCCAGAGTTGGAAGTCCTCGATTTCGATCCCGCCAAAAAACGGCGCGAGCAGCGCAGGGCCTTCGACGACCGATGACGACGACCATTCGACGGCATGAAGGAAGGCATCGAGCGAATTGGGCGCATCCCACTTTTCACCGACATCCGGCGGCGCCGGGATGTCGATGGCCGAGAAGACCTCGGGTCGAATTTCGCGCTCCCAGACAACGGAAGTCACATCGCCAAGCCGGTCGTCGTCCAGGCATTCGAGAGTGACCCGGCGAGACAGATCGCCTTTGTCGGCGGTCGGTGCTTCGTTGACGTCCTGAACCAGGAAAAAACGGTTGCGAACACGGACAAGCTGTCCTTGCTCAATGACGGGTTGAGTCATTGCCACGCCCTCAAATCATTGGCCGGGGCATCGAAGGCCATGCGCACGTTCTCTGTCATTTTGGAGTACCTGCAAAGCGCAATAGAATGATCCTTATAGACCCGATTGGATGAGATATTCAAGCGCGGGGGCGCAGCACGCCGCGACCATTTAAACGTGGGGCGTGGGCAGGCGGAACGCGGTGGGAAGTCGGCAGCGGTCGGCAGGCACAGTCGTGAGGCCGACTGATGACCAGACAAAATTCACATTTTCAAAATCAACATAAAAACACGGTGATGCGACAGTTCGAGCGTCGCCGGAACCCGGAATCCATCGCTGACCGACCGCCGCGCGCGCGTGCGCATGGAGCCAGGAGTATGGTTAGCGAGTGTCGCTCCCTTCTTCGGGAGTGGACGCCCGGTGCAGCACGATGCGATCCGCGCACATCACGAAAGATTTCCGGGTCCGCCGCTGGTCGTACTGGAACGCGTCAGCCACGTCGGCCTCGCGTGCGTCTAAGTTGTGCTCGGCGCCCAGTCTTTGAACCATTTCCGCGACGGTCAACCCTTCCGGCCGCGACGAAAGAACTTTCGACATTTTCTTGCCGACCAGCTCGACGTAGTGGCGCTTGGTCGTATCGACCGGCTCGATCAGTTCGCGCGGCGAAGACGCGGTCGCGCTCGCGGTCGGGCCGGACACGCTGGACGGCGCCTGCGCGTTGCGCCTGTAGCTATACGCGCCGCGCGCCGTTCGCGTTGCCTTTCCCAGTCGGACGAGTTCGTCCAGCGCGTCTGTCACCAAATCAACAGGCCCGGCGAGGCTTTCTGCGATGGTTCGGGCGAGCTTCGGTTTTTGGAAATTGGGGAGGTTTACCAGAACGCGCGGGCACCAGTCGTTGTGATAGATCGCCTTGTTGTTTCCATCCTCGGCGGTTTCCGCAACGCTGCGCATCGAGGCGGTCGCGGCCACGTCTGCTCCATATTCCTCCTGAACCACCGCGAAGAATCCATCCAGGTCCACGTTGGCAACCCCTACGCCTTGAAGCGCAGCCGCGATGTCATGGGCAAAGCGACGCAGGGATTCCGGAGCCGACGAATCCGGCGGCGCGATGCCGATCACCGGCGGCGTGGTCGCGACTGGCGTCAGAACGCCCGAGCCGTCGTCGGTGCCGCCGGACGCCTTCTTACTGTTCGCCGCCTCGCCCGGCTTCGTGCCCATATCCTTGGGCGCAGGTTCGTCAGACCGCTTCGATTGCTTCGCAGGTTTCGGCACCTCTCTCGCAATGATCCAGCCGAGCTTTTTCGAGCGCGTGATCCATCGCTTGGCCGAGAGCCTCTGCGCTTCGTGCGTTTCGTAGAGCTTTTTCAGGCGGCGCGGCAGTTGCTCGACCTCGGTCGCGGTGAGCGCGTTTTCCACCGCACGGCAACGGTCGTTCTCTGCCAATGCGATAACAGGAACCAGATAGTGCTCGAACCAAGAGGCCGGGGTCATGCCCGCAAGCAGCACTTCGTCGAGGGCGGCCTCAACATCTCTGTACCGTTGTCGTTCGTCGTCGCTGATCGTTTTCTGAGGCCGTCCACGTTTTGACTTCGTGGGGGGATTTTCCGGCACAACGTTGTGCCGGAAATCCGGCGGCGCGTGCTTGGCCAACGCCAACACAGCCCGAACCCGGCCGAGCGGATCAGATTCGTCTGGGTATGCCAAGTGGAGTTTCAATTTGGTATCGACGAAGCGGGCGATCTGGATCGTTTCGTCGATGCAGTGCAAATCCTCGCGCTCGCGGTTGTCGGCCAAATCGAGCAGCAGAATCTCCTCGACGCTCAACTGCCGAGCAGCAATGTCGGCCGTG
>CAZASC010000324.1:0-4086 GCA_964487695.1 uncultured Victivallales bacterium | reverse complement strand
AACTGTGTCGGATAATAGTGTCGGAGTGGGGGATGTCCATCGCCCAACAGCAGGCATAGCAAGTCGACCGACGTCGTAACCATTTTTATTCTGTTGTAGCAGGACGAGGCCCACCTGTAGCCGGCCTCCGCGAGGCCGGGCAAAGAATGGGACTCGAAGCATTTAAGGGGAAGACCCGAATGCTGCTTGCTAGAATATGTCTGGGATCGGTGCGATAACAAATAAATGGAGCAATCGCCGATTGGCACCGATTAACCATGGCCGATGAACGCTGGGAACACGCCCGGTGTGTTCACCGGGACTACAACGCGGTTGCATTTTCCTTGGAAAGAATACATATTGACTCCGCTTGCATTGTCGCTTGCGGGTCTTTCGGAAGTGGGGAGCGCATATGCCTGAAATAAGTAGATTTTACGGGATTGTCATCGGCATTTATTGGATGGAACATGGAGCGCCTCATTTCCACGCTAAATATGGAGAACACAGGGCTTCCTTCACGATAGCCGATCTGCGTTTGCTGGAAGGGGAATTGCCCCAGCGAGTGACTGCCTTGGTGCTGGAATGGGCCTTTCAACACAGGGAAGAATTGATGGCCGATTGGTCGCTGGCCTCGGTTCATCGGCCATTAAAACCCATTGATCCACTAGGATAGGAGCCGCCAAAATGATTTACGTCACTGCGGTAAAATATGAGTCGGGATATTGTCTCAGGATTACGTTTAACGACGGCAGCGAACGGTTGGTTGATTTGAAGGCTCATTTGGTTGGCGAAGTTTTCGAGCCGCTTAGGAAGATCGAACGGTTTCAAACAGCCAGGTTGAATACCGATCTGGATACAGTGGTCTGGGATAATGGTGCGGATATGGCTCCGGAGTTTCTCTATGAGATCGGCGTGCCGGTCGAGAAACCGGAGATGCTCCAGGTGGCGGAACCGAAGGCCAAATACGGAGCGTGAGTCGCCTGGAAACGATTCATCTGTTTGGCTCCCTTTCGCGCAAGACATCTAAGCAACGCGCCGGTAGCCGGCCTTCGCGAGACCGGTGTCAGAAGGTGGACAACCATATTGTCGATACTTGTTTCGACCGCGCTCACGGAGCGCAGCTACAGTGAGCTTCGCACAAGACATTGACGCTTTTGTTCGCACGTGCCAACTGTAGCTGGCCTCCGCGAGGCCGGTGTCGCAAATTCTTCCCTTCCCGATCAACAACCTTCCGGCAAAGCGCCCTAAATTCATCCGGAGTCAGATAGGATTTGCTGTCGTTGACCAGCCAGGAACAGATCTCGAAATCGAAGGCCTCGGGGTTGACGTGGTCCACGGTCGGCATTAGGGCAAATTGCTCCTTGTAATGCGCGTCATGCGTTTCCGATGTGTCCCACGTGCCGATCTGCTCCCAGGCGAGTAAATCGCCGGTGAAGGGATCGCAATCACCGCTTTTGATAACTGCGTTGTAGATCTCAGCTTTATATGTCGAGATGGTTGCGTTTTTGGCGTAAGGCATGCCGCGCTTCTTGTCCCGCCTTAGCATGGTCATGCCCTTGCATGTGAGCCATTTGTAGAACTGCGGCGGTGTGCAACGTCCATCCAGAAAGGCTGGCAAAGGATACTTTATCGGATGCTGTTTGAGCGGTTCATTGGCCACGCTCTTCCGGGTGAAGCTCCCCGCCCAATCGACAACCTTCAGGCATAGCGTTCTGAATTCCTCCGGCGTCAGATCGCATTTGCATTCATTCACCAGCCAGGAACATATCTCGAATTCAAGAACGTCGACATCGGCGTGGTCTATCGTAGGCAAAAGCGCATACTTTCTTTTGTACTCGTCGGAAGAAGCTTTTGTGTCGTCCCAGCTGCCTATAAGTTCCCATGCAAGCGAATCGCCTGTGAACGGATCCAGATTGCCGCTTGCGACGACCGCCGCATATATCTTCGCTTTATATATCGATTTGCTTGCAGTCTTCGCGTACGGCATGTCGCGTTTCTTGTCTCTACGGAACAGCGTATCAGCCTTACAATTCATCCACTTGTAGAAATCCGAAGGCGTGCATCGCCCCTCAAGAAAAGCGGGCAGGGGATATTTTGCCAGGTCCTCTATAAAATCATCAGTCATCGCTAATTCCCCTTAAGAATTAGATTCGGTAAAGACCTGCGCCGATGACGCTCTCAGTACCGCCACCAGTTCGCAATAACTTATTTCGCGTCTCTGACGCTACACCGCGTCGCCAGGATTACCGCTTGCCAACGCCGGCCGACAGTCCGTGGAGTCCAAGCTTCGCCCGAAGCGCCTGAGGCATGCTCGGCTTGTCCGCAGGATACAATGAGATCACCTGCTTGCCCTCTTGCTGATAGAGCTTCTACTTTTTGAGCATGCCGATCTTGTAGTCGGCCGTTTCCATGCCCCAGTATTCGATGTATATATCGAACTCCGGAAGATAGAAATCGGGACGGATGGCATAGCCTTCGACGATGCGAATGCGTTCATCATAGCGAAAAGCGATGTCATTGGCGGCGAGCCATTCCACAATAAGACGCTCACCGTCTGATTGTACAAGCGTGCCGGATTTTGTCTCGATTGTCTTATTCAGTTCAACCTTGGTGTCGAAATTGCGGCGTTCCAGGTAGACCTCGTCGAAGCACTTGTCGCAGAAGGTGCGCTGGAATGCCTTTTGCGATCTTGCGTATTCGTCCGCGCTCACTGCGACTCCACACCGCCGACAGATATGGGTCGCTTGTTTCGCGGCAATACGTACGGCTTCGCTAATGGTTTTGCCAGCCGCCAGCACGCTCCGCTTTACATAGTCCTTCTCGACCGGGTTCCTGTAAATATCCCGCAGATCGGCAAGCGCATGTTCTGCGGCAGTCCCGAACGCGCCAAGTGCCTTGGCCGTGTACTGTCGGACTTGAGGATGCCGGTCGACCAACAGCGGGCGTAGCAAGTCAACCGACGTCGCGGAGTCCACAATGCCAGCGAGTTTCCCTATGGCCGACGCCGCCAGCCGGCGAACAAGCGGGGATGCTGATCGTGTCAGATCGGCCAGTTCCGGCAGGGTATCGGCGCTGGCAGTATTGCCAAGTTCGGTGGCCCGATTTGCCAGAAGTTTCTCGTTGGCGTAATTCATGAGCCCGCAATCACGGCAGATTCACAGGCACGAACTTCGATATGTAGCCGGTCTCCGGATCGAATTGGATGCGGTAAAGACCTGCGCCCAGGACGTTCACGCTGCCACCGCCCGGCGCCGACACTTTGAGAAGGCCTGACGTATCTTTGATCGCCCCGGCAATCGCCGCAATCGTTTCGGGACTCTTGGAGTCAATTGCAGCGCCCAGCTCGGATAACATCCATCCGTTCTCCAGCTTGACGCTTCCGTCTGCCGTTCCCCAACCCGGTTTGACCTGAACCGCATATTGCTCGTTCATTTTTGGCAGCCATATTATCTGCGTTTGAAGTTGCGGCTCGGCCGACTTCGATACGCTCTCCGTTGCCGGGGCACCGAGTATCGTCACCAGAAGATATGGTTGCGGCGCATAGAATCGGACACCCTCCGTCGTAGTGTCGTTGGCAGCCACGCGTTTGACTTGAACCTGGGCGCAACCGCTGAAACATAAAACCGCCGCAATGAACACAAAACCTCGAATGAACACAATACGTCTCATTGAACTCCCCTTTCTGAACCTGGTTGAACTGGTTTGACAATCGGAAATAAAACTCCGCCAACTGGAAAGGAAATTACCCAAAGGTTCAAAAACGGTCAAGCCCCGGAGAAAAGCGTTAATTCTCGCCTATACGCCGGATGTTTTTGACAGCAGATTCGCCACGCACCCTGAAAGGGTGCAATTCGTGAGCCCGGGGTGAAACCCCGGGACAATGTTCAGTCCAAACGAAATCAACAAGAGACCAAATGGCGCGAAGCCTCGACCTTCGTCCCTCCATCGCTCTCATCGGCTTCCATTTTTCCTCAGGGCGTTGCCCTGGGCTGTGGAATGCGACCCTTTCAGGGTCGTGCACTTCATGTCTTCTTTTTATCTGCGTCCATCCGCGTTTATCTGTGGATTCATCTTTTCCTCTGCTCTCTTCGCTATCTCGTGTTCAAA
>CAZASC010000323.1:0-4129 GCA_964487695.1 uncultured Victivallales bacterium | reverse complement strand
CTCCCAACTTGACGGACGGTCTGATGATAGAGCGTGAAATCGGGCGATGACATGAGGCGAGCGGAATGACCAACACAGTCGGCAATATATCCCACAAGGGCGATGCAGACTGATGTGAGGAGCTCGGCGCGACTCAATTGCCGCCAAACAGATAGTTCTCAATGGGTAATTGATTTTCATGTACGACCTGAAGATAATGCGAACCATGCAGACAGTCTTTAAACTGTTCATTGTATGGTTACTGACGGTGGCGATGCAGATGTCGGCACTGGCAGTTGGATGGATATCCCCCACAGGATACTCCGATCCCGGTGGCCAGTGGACGGCTCCGGCCAATGCCTACGATGGAGATACCACCACATATGCACAAAATAGTCCGGCAGGCGGATGGGCCGACCCGCTTGTTCTCACTTTGGCATCTTCAACGACGTGCAGTGGAATCAAAGTGTTCACCGATTTTGGCTTTGGCCGCGTGGATGAAGTCAGTCTGGATGTGCAGTTGGCTTCGGACAGTACCTGGTCGAACGTATATGTGGGAGCTGTGGCCAACGATGCTTGGAGTGAAGTTGATTTTCCTGCTACATCCATCATCGCGACCAGATTCACGTACCATTATATCGGGACCGACTGGATTTTCTGGCTGTATGAGGTTGAACTCTATGAAGCACCTGCCCTGGTACTTCAGCCGACCTGTGTAAGTCAACCTGCCGCGTCTGTGGAAGAAACGACTGCCATTCTACAAGGGTTGGTGACCAGTGATGGAGGTGTGCCCTGTCAGTGGTGTTTTCAATACGGGCTCACTTCATCTTACACAACAAACACGCCCTGGACCGGCAGCGAGGTCACGAGTAATGCATTTAGCGTGATGATCTCAGGCCTTTCCAACAATACCACATACCATTTCAGACCGCAGCTACAGAACAGTGCCGGCATAGGAAGCGGACCGGACAGCACGTTCACGACCGGCGTACCGGCCACAGGATGGATTTCACCCACAGGTTACAATGATCCAGGCAGTGCATGGACAAACCAGATTGATGTTTTTGACGGCAATTTGGCAACCTGTGCGAGCCATTCTCATGTCATTAACGATCCGCTATGGAGCCCTCCTCTTATTATGACTCACGATTCGATGAATTGCCAGGCGATCCAATTTTACGCGCGGGCCGACGCGGAGATTGATATGGCGGATGTTGATGTTGATCTCAATGGCGTTTGGACCACAGTCTACTCCAATTCGTTCTCCAATGAACAATGGGTGCAAGCCAGTTTTCCCGAGAGCACCGTGACGCAGGCTCGCGTGTCGTTTCACATTAACGCCGCGAATTTTGGTGAGGACTGGGATCTTTATGAATTCAATTTCTACCGTGTTACTGGTGTGACACTGTCCGGTGTCTATGACGGTCTTCATCGCGTATCCCTTGCGGTGGAAGGACAGTATGTGGCTTCGTTCACCAACTATACGACTAATGTTTTTTCGTTCACCACCTCTGTGGGTGCAGGGAACCGGCTGCTGGTTTTCTATGACGACAATACCTGGACCAATAACGGAGCATTGATCACAACTGCGACGAGTGGCGACATCACGAATCTCAACCTTGCTGTCAATACTCTCATTCTTCGCAATGATTATGGCACTCAGTTGACTCCTGCGGATTTGGCCGCCGCCTACACAAATGATGTGCACGTACCGTACTTTTGTTCCGGCAACAGCGTGAGTATGAGCAACAATATTGCGTTGGACATGCCCGGCGGGACCACGTTCAATCTGGGCTCCAACACATTGACAATCCTTAACAACTTCGTCAACGACGGAACGTTGAACATGGCAGGCGGCTCGATCATTTTCGGCGGCAACACCATGGTCGGCGGTTTCTCTACGACGGCATTCAATAACGTGACGATTACCGGCTCGATGACGGCGCATTCGAACCTTATGCAAGTGGCAGGGAATTGGATACAGAATGGCGCGTTCAGCAATAATGGGGGCACCGTAGTGTTCAACGGTAACACGACGATCAGCGGAACAACTACCGCGAATTTCAAGAATGTCACAATCGCTGGAACGCTGACGGCTCCAGCGACCGTTAATGTGGCCGGCAATTTTGTGAATAACGGCACATTTTCAAACAATAACGGCACCGTGGTGTTCAATGGGGCGTCGGCGATCAGCGGGAGCAGCGCTACAACATTCAGCAATATTACGATTGCCGCAGGCAGTAGTTTGACCGCCCCTTCCGGCGGATCGTTGTACGTGAGCGGCAACTGGAGCAACAGCGGGATATTCTCCAATAATAGCGGCACGGTGATCTTCAATACTCCGTCCATGGCCTCTATTACGGGATCGAACCAATTTTACAATCTAACCTGCGCCACTCCAGGGCAACAGATCAACTTCGCCGCGGGAATCAATCAGACGGTTTTGGGTGTCTTTACGGTTTCAGGCAACAGCGGAAATCAGGTGCTGCTCCGATCCACGTCGGGGACTAACAAGTGGTTCATTACGTTTCCGAACGGCGCGCAGACCGTCACTTATGTGGATGTCAGGGATTCAAGTGCACTCTCCAATACTGTGACTGTTGTCGGGGGAACAGACAGCGGAAACAACAACACGAACTGGATATTTGCTTCAAGCCGCTACTGGGTGGGCGGTAACGGCAACTGGTCCGATACGAATCACTGGTCACTGACGTCAGGAGGAAGTGGAGGCGTTTCGATTCCCAGTTCCAATAATCTGGCGATCTTTAATACTAATTCCGGTGTGAATGCGCAATGCACGATCAATCAGGCCATTGACGTGAAAGGCATCGTCATGGATACGCAGAACAGTGTGACGCTCAACCAGGGAACCAATACGGTAAATCTCCGGACCGCAGGGTTTTTGCAGACATCCGGAAGTTTTTTCGGAGGTAGCGGGGCGATGAACAGCTCTGGTTCCTTCAGTTTATCCGGGGGCGCATTCACGGCGCCATCCAGCAGTCTATTTTTGCAATTGAACTTCACCCACAACGGAGGCGTTTTCTCAAACAACAGCGGGACGGTGTTTTTCTCCGGCAGCACCATCATGGCTGATTCCATAGCCAATCCATTCGCCAATATCGTGATATCGAATTCTGTGACCGCTCCGACGGGAACCTTGTATGTAGCTGGAAACTGGAATGACAATGGCTCTTTCAATGCCAATAATGGAACCGTTAGTTTCTCGGGGATTTCCTCGCTCAGCGGCGCCAGTACAACCAGTTTTAATAATGTGACAATCTCCGGGAGCGTCACTGGAAACGTGAATTCGATCTCTGTTTCCGGCGCATGGGTGAATAACGGTTCATTCAATCCACATGGTGGGACCGTGATATTCCCCGGCAACACAACCATCTCTGGGTCGAGCACTTCGTCTTTCAACAATGTGACGATCAGCGGCACACTGGCTGGGCACGCATCAATTCCTGTCATCGTGTCGGGTGCCTGGGTCAACAATGGTATTTTCAGTCACAATGGCGGCACCATGATCTTCGGCGGTGTTTCAGCTGTCGGCGGAACGGCGACAACAGCTTTTAATAATATCACAATCCAAGGCACGCTGATCGCGCCGACGGGGATTGTGGAGATGGCAGGGAATTTCATCAACAATGGCGTATTCAGCAACAATAATGGCACCGTCGTCTTCAACGGCACGTCTGTTATGAGTGGAAGCAATACTACCTATCTTGGCGGTGTGGAAATATGGGGAACCCTTACGGCGCCTGCCTCCAATCTTTATGTTTCCGGGAACTGGGTCAACTACTACTCTTTCGTCAACAATGGTGGCACTGTCATATTCAACGGTAATACGTTGTTGAGCGGCTCCTATGTGTCAGCTTTTAACAACCTGACGATTAGCGGGACTGTCCAGATTAGCGGAAACAATCTTATTGGGAGCGGTAGCGTCGTCATCGTATCGGGCATTCTCAATCTTGGCGGCAATAACGACACGATCGCATCCCTGTCCGGCGGCGGCCAGATTCTTCTCGGCGGCGGAACTCTCACCGTATCGGGCGGCGCTTCGACCACATATAGTGGAACGATAAGCCAGACCGGATCTTTCAGCTTGCAGGGCGGTGGCACCCTCACGCTTTCTGGCACAAATACATAT
>CAZASC010000322.1:0-4139 GCA_964487695.1 uncultured Victivallales bacterium | reverse complement strand
TTGCCAGCGATGTAAGGACAAGCCATCGGCCGTAGAGTGGCGCGCCCCAGGCATGCAAAAACAGTGGTACAAGAAGAAGTGAGCTGGCGACCGAGATCGCCTGGCTCAACGCGTTTGAACCAAAACCCCGCAAAACACGACCGGCGGCCGTTGAGGGCGATTTGTGTGCTGTCTGAAGGGGGGATTCCACGTCTTTTGCTCTTTCAGGTACATAAACAGGAATCACGATCGGACGGGCAGCATGGAGAAGGATATACCAGGCGAAACGTGCTACCAGGCATCTGAGGCCACTGCCGTTACGGAAATCGCCTGGTCATCAAATCAGCAGGCGAGATTTTGGGGCTGGGGGAGGGCGAGTAGTTTGCGCGGACCGCGAACTCTCACCCATCCTCACCGCAGCAGCAACGTTGGCGAGGACTGCGATCGGATGAGACAACATTCGTGAGACAAGGACACGATGAATGGGGAACCCTGCAAATGCCTCGCAAATAATATTATCTTTCAACGTATACCATCGATCTTGGAAGTAGGTCTTAAACGCTGCTATCTGCGCTTAATTCTACGTCATAGTATGCTGATTATCTCATGCCGAACTGACTGCGATACTTCAGGTTCCGTGCGGATTATTTAACAGTTATTGGCAGCGTCCATGTTCTGAAATATTGCATTATTCGCATCGAAACAAACAATCTTATAGCCGGCATTCCGCAGATAGGCGACAATCTCATTCTCGGCGCATATTTCCAAGTCCAGCCCGTGAATTTCGATAACGATCAGATACGGACGCCAGCGGCGGATGTCGAAGGACTTAAGAGCAATAAAATCATGTCCTTCTAAGTCGATCGAGAGCAGACCAAACTGGGCGGGAACGTTATTCTCCTCGAATAGCTGCTGAAGCGTCTTTACCGCGATCACAATGCGACGATCCTCATCACTGGCCCTTGAGTTAACGAGTGTATTTCCAACGACGTGCGATAGCGCCGGATCTCTAGAGATGGAAAAAGTGATCTCACCCGCTTTCCCTCCCACGCAGACCCAATCCACGCGATCTTTGGGTCGAACACGACGGAATTGTCTAACAAGATATTCATTTGCATCCAAACATAAACCTCGCCAGCCCATCTGATACAGGAGATACGTGTTGGAATATTTGATGGGGTGATTACAACCTACATCGACATAGTAGTTGGATGAACAACCATGCATATTGGAAAGTATAAGTAGGTCTTCCCCGGACTGTGCATATGTAGATCCGCAGTATGCGTCAAAGAGTTTATGAACAGCAATACAAAGAGCGACACACACAGAACGGCAGACTGTGAGTTGGCGAAAAAGGGCTGATCGGCTGGCACTCATTTTAATCTGCTCCCCCTACATAAGTTCTTATGATTGCGCTGTTGGGCACTGCAACGTCTGCTGTGCCACCGTCTCATCATGGGACAACTATTGCTTGCGCGGTATCGATACAGAAATAGTGATCCAATTTACAATAGCTGCGCAGAAACTACTGACAAAGTTTCAGATGTAACGCATTCAGAAGCTCACTAGCGCGCACAACGGTTGTATTTGCTCTGACCCATGTAAGCGCCGATAACTGAAGCCTTTCATACCGCGCGTCATCAATGGAGTGAATCTGCTGTATCAGGTCCTCATTGTTTTCGTAGATAATGCAGTTATCTTGCGTGAGTCCATGCGGTGCGCAGCTTGTTGGTTTCTTGTCTAATTGCCGAAAACAGGGAACGCACCCATTCGCAGCGATCTCGTAGTGGCGAAGACAGTCCCAGCCCGCGCGCTTTGTCGTGATGGCAAAACGCGATGATTGTAGGTCGTAATAGTATTCCGCTTCGGACGAAAATACCCCCACCGTGCTCGCGCCCTGTAGGTGCTTTGCCACCTCGGCATCAACGACGTGGGTTGCGATGAGTTTCCGCTTGGCAGGAAGCTCTGTGACAATCTTTTCAGCGGGAATAGAAAAGGCGATTGGCCGTAATCTGGGTGGCAGTGCCAGTCTGCCACATAGCGATTCAGGCAGTAGGCGGTGTGACCGATAATGTAGTGTGCGAGGAGTCAGCTCGCGCTTGAAATACAGGAACCTATTTGCGCGCGGCAGGAACCAGTATGCTGGATGCCTCCACCAATTTCCGGAATAAGGATACATCGACTCAGTATCCGCTCCATCAAGGATCGCCACCTTTTTCGGCTCGAGCATCGGAGCCAGTTCAATAAATGCACCAAAGTCGCTGTAGATATTGCCAATAACGACAAGGTCAAATTCATGGTCGAGGATTCTCGAGCGCATATAATGCCGGTCGACAACGATATCATCGAGCAGTCCATATAGGCTAAATCCTCCCCCTCGTATGTGCTTTTTAATTGATTGAGAGCATGTGCTGTAAAGTCTGTCAGCCTTGGGATAATCAACGACGTTCGCTCCCAGTAACGAGCGGAAGCCATGCAACACGGAGTCTGCAAGGTAGTCCTCTGTACTAGAGGAAAAAAATACGACCTTAATCATTGAAAAAACCTCGACAAGTCTGGCAACAATTGCAGATTTATCATAACGGAAAAAGTGTTACGAGTAGGTTTTGATTGATTTGGCACGCAGACGGCTTCCGGGGCTCAATGGATTGGTGCCGAATCGCGGTTTGAACGGAACTTTTTCTTGCTCCAGCTGATCCAGTCAAGAACCGGCCTGTCGACTCCTGCTTCTCCAGCCCATGCCAAAAGCAAACTAATCGCAATAAAGCATAGGAACAGCGCTATCAAAGAAAGATGTGATGCCGGTCTGATTCGAAGATACAGAACTGCAAATACTGTATAGAGAAGAGGGACGTGGACAAGATAAAGCGGAAAGGATACGCAGCCAAGAAAATTGGGGACTGTGCTGGATAGCATCCTGTCCAGCAACGCGGAGTTCAAGACCGCATAGAGGATAAGAGCCGCCGCTATCGGAGCTATCAATCCGTCTCTCACTCCCGGCATGATCAGGTGCGGCAAGCGTCCCATTCCAAATCTGGCCGCAAATCCACTGCTGGGAAAGCCCATGAGTATCCCCGCAAGCAGCGCAACGAGCGCGTAGCCATATCTCAGTTTCCCCGCATACCATTGCTCCATCATGATTGCGCCGAATATGAAAGCAAGAAAGATGGGCCGACGGATCGTCTGCAATCCAATCAGAACGAGAACTGTCCAGTGCAGCCATCCTTTTTTCACCCCGTAGAACATATAGATCGCAATGGAGCCCTCAGCCTCAACTCTCATTGTCCAGAGTGCATTGTTGAATCCGTTACCAGCAGGGTTCAAATGAAACAAATTAATCCCAAATGCGCCAAAAAATCCATTATAGAGTGCTGCGAAGAATCCGGGAATCTGATGCTGGAAGGTGTCGCTGAGCCACACATTCGGGAGAACGTCATTCAATCGCGTTGCCGCATCCGGCATCATGGTAAGCAGCCCCCAGGCAAAGATCACGCTGACGGTGACAGGCAGGGCAAGACGCAAATAGCGAAACGGAATATTGAGATACAACGGGTCGCGGCTCTTGACGGCTGCCCTGGCCACAACGAAACCGCTTAAGACAAAAAAGACCGACACAGAAAAAGGGCCGTTGATTAGGATGCCGAGCGGCGTGTCGGCCAGCCAATAGGGGGGATTCGCCAGGTCAGGGACTAACTTGGGAAGAAACGCACAACAAAAATGATGACACACAACAATCAGCGCAGCAACCCCCCGCAAGCCATCCAGCGAGATAAACCTCTTCTGCGAGCCGGCTGATACACCATTCACATTCATCGATTCGTCTTCTTCCGAGAATAGACGTAGTTAGAACTGGAGTCTTGCGCTTGCTGTGCATCCATTTAGAAGACTCTTCAAGTCTGGATAGGAATGAGATAACCTGCGTTACCGTTACATTACCGCAGGCAGTCCAGGTTTGTCTTTCGGTTGTGATCTGTGCAGAAAGACATATTGCACCATAATCAGAATCGGAACCATCCTGATGATGTTGATCAGCAGGCTGCTGAACGATTCGCCAATGTCGGCAATCGTGCCCAATAACACGAACAGCACAATAAACCCACCTCCGCCACGATTGCGAAAGCCGTCAAACAGTGCCCTCTGAATGATGCCAATGAGGAGAA
>CAZASC010000321.1:0-4152 GCA_964487695.1 uncultured Victivallales bacterium | reverse complement strand
AAAGTGGGAAACGCACTTTGTTCTCCATCTTTTCCACGGCTTTCTTTCGGCATCCCCAGACTATTCTTGAGGATGCGTCGTTACACTTGGACCTTGAATCCGCCCTGCATAACAGAATACTGAGTTCCTTATTTCGTGGCCTTCCTCGCTTTTGCCCAGCGCGCCTTCTGCGCTGCCGCCATCTTCGCACGTACCTCTGCACTAAGGACTCGTTTCTTCGCGGGCTTGGTCGCCAACTTTGCCGAGGGGTAGCTTGCAGCTTTTTCAGCGAATTTCACTTTGGATGGCTGGCCCAACGTCGGAATGCTGGTAGTTCCAATACCTGCTAAGAGCGCCCTTGCTTCCGTCAGGCGCAAGATCTCTGCGTCAATTTCAATAATGATGTCGGTCGTGTTCATTAATCCTCCAACTACGAGAATATACGAGTTGTTAATAATATTTACAAATACAATACCTTGCCGAAGGGGAACGGCGGTATAGGAACATACGAATGTCGCAGGCAGGGTCGTTGGCAAATCTGGCAAAGTGCGTAACAGATGAGTAACTACAGCGCAGAAAAGAGATATTTTCTGCTTCGCAACTCGAAAGCTTCCTTTCCCCCTTCGACCGTATCAGTGATCAAGACTCGGACGGCTGGCGTTTCAATTGCACCATCAACTTCGACCGCGATACGAGCGGAGTTTTCTGACTCAGTCGCAGATTCATCTTCAGTTGCTGGCATAAGGGCGATAACCTTGTCGGCATCTCCATTTACAACGAAATTTGCATTATGTGTAGAGAAAATCAACTGTCGCTTCCGCTTTGCAGTGGTTACCAGTTTGACAATGCTCATGATGATCTTATTGTCTAGGTCATCCTCGGGCTGATCAATGATCAAGGTTCCCGCTTCTTGTCTCAGCAAGAGGTGCAAGAGAGCCGCAGCCTGCTGCCCTGGTGAAGCCTTGTCAAACGTGATGAATTTCTTTCCATCTTTATACTCGAAAGAGATGAATGCTTCTGGAGCGGAGGTTAGAAGTGCGAGGATTTTAGGATCATCTAGAGATCCGTAGATGCCTTGCGCTTGTTGAGACGTAAGAGAAAATAGAGCCTTCTCCAGTTCAGCAAGGGTTTGTGGCGATCCTGAAGGTGTTCCGAAAGTTCTCTTTGCCTTCACCCGAGTTTGGTAGATATTCATCAGCGACGCAACTGCATTGTGCCAGCCATTTTCATCTTGCAAAAGCGCCTTCACGCGATCCTCGCACTTGCTACCGACATCGCGTACACGCTGGTTCTCGCAGAGACGGCTCATTGCTTCGACATACTGTTTTGGAACAGCCTCTAAATGCACTGTTGCTTTCAGCGAGCCGTCCGACATAGTAGCAACACGCGCAGCCGCTTCTTCAAGAACCTCCTTCATTTCGGAGGTCTTTGCAAACAGCGCATATCTACTTGAAGTTAGCTCAATAACCGCATTCCTAAATTGGGAGACTGAATCCTTATTTTTTCGATCTTGCTTTTCTGCACTCTCAAGTTCCTTATCGAGCTTTGCTGATTCCTCCATCTGGCTCTTCATGCTCGCCTGCTGCTCGCGCACTTCTTTGTACGATGGTATGAAGACATCAAGTTTTTTTGTAAAATCGGTTTCATAAGTTGCGCGAGAGGCTTCCAAAGCCGATAGCTCGGAACAGATTTCGTTGATTCGCGCACTAATTGAAGTTCGAGTCGCAGAAGTTTTAGATAAGAACTCGTCGACTTCGGGAAAATGAATTGCCTTTGTCCAATCATCGACAATGATACTGGGATATTTATTGAGTAGTGCGGATACATTCTGAACGTCAGAATCTATCTGGTCCTTGGTCTCTTTGAACATCGTCTGTGCTATTTTGAATCCGGGTGCGTCGTCAAGAATCTTCTGCTTGTCTGCACTCAGACCTGAATCCTCAAGCTTTTTCTTCACGGCGTCTTTGCGCCTCTCCAGATCATTAACGATGCCTGTCGATGCCACAAGATCTGCTTCTGCGGTCCATAGCTGCACTACCTTCTGGAACGCTGTAGCTATTTCGCGCTTCAAGCGGACAATGTCTTGTTCGATGGTCTGGCGCTTGTCGATGGCTTCAGCAGCAGCAATCCCTGTAAGCTGCTCACTTGCCAAGGCCCCACTGCCAACGAGTGTCGACAACTGCTTCTGTGAGAAGGCCCTCGCTCTAAATCTCTGTTGAGCGGCCTCAATGGTGATCTGCTCCGGCTCCTCGGCTCCAATATGAACGGTGATTAGTGAACTGTCCGCACCGTTTCGTATCCATGTTTCCTGGACGCCATCTCTTTCAAGCACAACCCGTACCGATCCATTGCCCAAGGTATCAGCAATCAGATTCTTCTCTCGCTGATTGGATTGGTCATCGTTGCTTGTTGTGTCGCTGGTACTTCGACCGATTCCAAATCTCAAATACTCAAGGACGGCTGATTTTCCTGATCCGCGGCCGCCAATCAGAGCCGTGTACCCGTCATTCAAAGCCAGCCTAAAATCGTCCCCACACAGTGTCGAGGTAACGTGAAGTTCGAGCACGCGCTGATTGGGTGTATCAGGGGCAGCATAACTGAGGCGGGCTTCATCTGCTAAGAGTACCTGGCGCAAGCCCTCGGCTGTTGGCTCACCGATTTTGATGAAGCATGGACGACTGCCCAATTGTTCATATGTATTTGTACGATTGTCCCCCGTCGGGATAATTCCGCGACGTCGAGTGCCCCATTCCAGAATCTGGCCATGAATCCGCTTGATTGTGATTTCCTTCAGATTTTCAAAGCCTTTGTCTGTATATGCGCCATCAAAGGCGAGATCACGAAATCGAGGTGCGAAGCCAGTTCGTATGATGGTTTTGTGTGATCCTTCATCACCGCAATTCGGAAGAACCACTGTTCGGATAGAAAGATGTGGATCGCTCGCCAAGTTGCTCATAAAGTCATCAATATCTCTTCCGCAGGGAATCGCCTGCGGCGCGACTTCTGCATCCTGCGAAGGCTTCATGATGGCAAGCAGATGCCCGCCGTAAAGCCTGTCCCATAGACTCGAATCGCTATGAACGTCAAAAATAACAAGGCACTGTGCCGAATCGTTACAGGTCACCTCCACACCTGGAAAGACCCAAGGTTTGGGCACATCAAGCGGCAACCGTGCTATCGCGCGCAAGATGTATGGCATTGCGCACAAATCATGGTGGTCAGTTATAGCTACCATATCGAGATCGCGGTCTATGCATGCTTGTACGAATTCGTCTGCCCAGGCTTCTCGTAGAGATTCGTTCTGTTCGCTACCACCCTTGAACTTAGTACCTGTCCATTGGGGGTCTCGCGGAGTATGAACTTGAAGATCTGATTTGCGCCATACAGCGCCTGGATGCATTCCTTTGGGATGGAGCATCATCTCACCTGCTCGGAAATTTATGTAACGCACCTTTATACAACCATTACGTTACAGAAGCGAGAGAAACTCACAAGGCGCACTGATCGACGGCTTTGAAGGACCGTTCATGTTGTGGATCGCGTCCTGCACATCCACACTCGCGATGGACTCGCGGACGTCAGTCGCGCTCTGCGGACTAACTGACTTGGCCGCTTTTTGTACAACCGAATAGGCCATTGCTGAAACATGACACACGAAAGACGGCAGCAATTCGTTATACCGGATAGAAGCATATCTTGACTGTAGCTCTGTAGATTGAATTGATCCGCTAATACGGCTTTATCTCATGCCGAGAGAAACTCCCCTACATCGCCAGCTATCATCCCACGTCGTTCTTCTTGAAGCTTTTTGGCTGTCCGATAGACTGGCTGTGTGCTGGCGAGATGAACTTGGCCTGTGTGGCCGTCTCGCCTGCGGCGTGAATTATTCTGGCAAGGTCGCCGGAGCGCCCGGGGAAGACTCGGGCCGCATAAGACACGTTGCCTTTTTCCCCATTTTGCACAATTAGCGTGAACACGCTCTTAATGTATTCCTCACGTCGTTCGTGGGGAGCGAGTTCCTCGCTGAGTGCATCGACGATCTTCCGGCCACTGGGGCCTTTGAATATCGCGTCCATGAGTTGTTCGGCCTCGTCGCGGCCAGGAAGATTCACCGTCGTCTGGCCACACTCGATCTGCTTTGCCAATACCGCGAATTTGTCGATCACGGCTGGC
>CAZASC010000320.1:0-4165 GCA_964487695.1 uncultured Victivallales bacterium | reverse complement strand
GCGGGTGCTGCGGATGACTTACGCGATTCCGTCCCTGATGGAACCGGGAACGAACTTGGAAATTGTGGTGGAAGCCAATGTCACCGAACGCACGCCGCATCTTCCTGTGATTAAAATTCCGTTTGAATTTCCGTTTCGGGATGCAGCGGTCAGTGCCCAAATCAGCGGTTATGACATTCATGAAATGCTGGGAACAAAAATGCGGGCATTGTTTCAACGTCGGCGGGGCCGCGATTTATTTGATTTGTATTGGGCGTTGACCTTGGCCAAACCAGCGGTTGTTCCCGCCCGGATTATCGAATCGTTTCAGCATTATCTCAAATTGGAAGGCAGCGTTGCCGGACGATCCGAATTTGTTGAGTTGCTAGACGGGCACCTGGCCGACCGTGGATTTTGTTCGGACATGAATCAACTGCTTCGGGCAGGAATTGATTATGACCCGCAACAAGCCGGAGAACATGTGAAAGCCAAACTGCTTGCCCTGCTGCCGGAACGCTGAAATTCCAAAATCTTGAGCGCTATGTGGGTGGGCAAGTGTTGGTGGCTTGTCGCGATGAGGCGTGATGAGTCGAATCATTTGGTTCGGGCTTCCTTGTGACTCGCACGCCGCATGTGTAAGATGGAATACGAAGTAAATGTTTCGTGATCCGCTATATCGGCAAATCCGCCGCAGACTGCGCGAGCTGAAGGATGGAAATGCCTTCGAGCAATGTGCGAACGATCTTCTGTCCAAAATTTATCCATCCCTCGCTCCGCGAGAGGGCGGCGACGATGCTGGCTTGGATGGTTTAATTGCCAACGAAGACAAGAGTTCCATTCAACTGATTTGCACAACTGGCGAAGATGTTCTAGGAAATTTGTCAGGCAGCATAGAATCAAATCTTAAAAAAGGTGGAAAAAGCCACGCTTGCATTTTAGCAACATCACAAAGGTTAACCAATCCCAAGAAGCGAACTTTGGCGGATCGGGCAAATGAGCTTGGGCGACCGCTGATTCAAATTTACGACCAAGCGGGGATGGCACAGCTTCTTTACCGGGATGCACGTTGGTTAAACGAATTGCTGGGGCTTACCGGTGACCCTCCGCCCCTTTCCGGGTTTCCGCTCACCAGCCGCCCGCTGTTCGATATTCCACCGCTGGGCCGAGACGATGACATTCTCAAAATCACGAATGCCACAGGCGATCTTGTGCTCGTTGGCCAGCCCGGTTCCGGCAAAACCCATCTGCTTTTTACCGCCGCCAAAAAAGCCAGAGGCCGTTTTGTTGTAGATGATGATCGCGGACGCGTGGCCGATGGAGTGCGAAGTGTTCAGCCGCGTTTCCTGATTGTTGATGATGCTCATTCGCGCTTGGATTTGCTCAAACAGCTCAAACATTTGAGGCAGGAGGTCGGTGCAGACTACCGCATAGTGGCGAGTTGCTGGCCTGGGCAGGAGGATGCGGTGATCAGTGCGCTTCAGTTAACAAAAGCAAATTGCCATGTGTTGGAAGGTCTGCCGCAAAAGCAAATCAAGGAGGTCATTCAGTCGCAGAAGATTTTTGTTCCAGAACATCTCGTTGCCGAAATTATCCATCAGTCACAGGGCAAACCTGGGCTTGCCGTCACACTTTGCCGGTTGTGCTGGGAGTCTGGAACTCGTGATGTCGTGCTAGGCACAGCTCTGGCACGCGATGTAAAGTTGTCCTTTGAACCGTTACTTGGACATGAGGCGACTCAATCACTGGCCTGCTTTTCAATTGGTGGCAGCGCGGGCATGACTCTTGAAGCGGTGGGACGCTTGACTGGAAAAAATACTTTTGAAGTGAGGCGGTTGGTCGAACAACTTGCGGCGGCAGGGGTGCTGGATGTCTCGGCGGAAAACAGAATTTCAGTTCATCCGCTCCGGCTGCGGCAAGCCTTGGTTCGTGACGTGTTCCTGACACCGCCAGCGATGGATTTGAGTCCGTATTTGTCTGAAGCGCCTGATTTTGCAGCCACCACGCGGGTGTTGATTGAAGCAAAGCTGATGGGTGGAGTTTTATCGGACGAGTTGATTCAGCACCACTTGCAGCAATTAAGCCTGACTGACGAGCAAGCAGCTTTCGAGCGATATGCCCGCTTCGGACGTTATGAGGCTGAATGGATTTTAGATAATTTCCCGACGAGATTGAAAGCTGTCGCGCCGATCACATTACATACCTGCCCGGAAAAAACGCTCGATATGCTTTTGCATTCGGCGGTTGTTGTTCGCAATGAAAGATCATCACAAGGCTGGTCCATCCGAGACGACGACATCTTGCCTGAAATCAAGCGGTGGATATTAAGTGCAAAACCAAATGATGACGACGCATCCAAACGGCGGGAACTTCTAGCAGCTTCATTGGCCAAATGGCATACGATCAACAAAGACAATTTCATTGCCCTCATCGCTGCCAAATTGGTGTTGTCTATTAAGCATGAGGACACCTCTTCGCCGCCGGGCGAACCGATGACGATGACGCTTCACTTTGGTGTCGTTGCACAAAGTCAATTATCTCGAATCGCTGCACTCTGGCCGAAAATTCTACCCGTTTTGCGCGAAGCTGATCCATCCCAGCAAAGCGGCATTGCAAATATCTTCCATGAGTGGATTCACCCTGATTTTCACGGGAGGAATACGCCCAAAGAATACGAGGTTGAAAGTCGCGGGCACGCGAGACAAATGATGGCGGAGTTATTGGATGCATTTGCTGGAAATTGGACGATGCACCATCATCTGTATCATTATGCGGACAAAATTGGATTGCTCGCAAAAGTGCATATTGATCCAATTGCTGAAATTCTCTATCCGCCACGAGATTATTCAGATTGGGAAAACGAAGAAAAGCGTCGTCAAGCAGCCGCAGACATACTTGGCTCTCAATTGAGCGACAAAGACCCAACACAGGTTGCGGATCTTTTGACAACCATAGAGGAACAAGCGCGAGCAGCGAACATTTCCTATCCAACATGGGGCAGGCAGGTTTGTTGGCGTATCGCAGAAACAACAGATAAGCCGTCAGTCTGGACAAAGGCACTGTTTGATCGAGGTGCTCCGGCGATTCTGGTTGAATTCTTCTTGGAAAAAATTGCTGCGAGTAATCCATCGGAAGCCGAATCTTGGATTTCGTTGGCTTTGGAAAGGCCATCCTTGCAAATGCTCGGAGTTGATATTGTCCTAAAGCGTTGCGTTGCCGACACGCCGATTTGGCAAAAGGCGAGTCCACTATTCAAAAACTATACTGGCATCATAAACGGTTGCGTATTGCGAAAAGAAGTGCAAAACCAGAATTTGAGGTCGCTGCTCAATCACGAAGAAACCAATGTGGCAGGTGTGGTGGCAGCAAGCCTCTGGGGTATTAGAGATGAAGCGAAAATTCCAGATGACCTGTTTCAAGATTGGAAGCGAGTCATCGTCAGGCATGTTGATGAGCATCAGGAACACATCCTTGAGCGAGTGTTCCCCAAATATCCTGACATCGCTTACGAATGGATAGCTTGGCGGCTGGAAGGAATTCGTGATGACACGCGGCCATTCTGGTTTGGAGTTAGGTATGATCGCGCACTGCCAGCGGCTATCCACGCGCTCAAAAAAGAGCAAAAGCACGAATTGATAGACAGGCTGCCTAAAACATCTGCCGTGGCAGAATTGGCTCGTTCGCTCGTAGGCCGCGACATGAAATTATTTCTCCACCTGCTCGCGCGCGAGGAACTTGAAGGAGTCAGGCTCGATCCATTGCGCATGGACTTTGGAAGTGGGCTGCACGCTGAAAATGTTGTGCATGATTTTGATGAGGGATGGCAGAAGATGGCCATCGCAGCTATGGAAAGAGGTTTTTCAGAACAAGATATTTTTAGTGCCACTCAAGGAAGCGGTTACAGTTGGTCTGGTTCAATGTCCTCAATGTATGCCGCGAGATTAGCTCCATTTGAAAAGCTATTACAAAACAGTAACCCTCGCCTTCAGAGCGTCGGGAAAATCGGCGTCAATGAATTTTCAAAACTTCGTGACTTTCATCTTGCCCATGAGAAACGTGCGGCGGTAAGAGGCGAGCTGGCCTGATCAATTCATTATTCGACGCCTCACCCCAAAAGCCAAAGGCTTGCAGGTCTGCTTCGTGAATTCCTAACCAGCCGCAACTGGCGACGTGAGCATTGGCAAGGAGG
>CAZASC010000319.1:0-4167 GCA_964487695.1 uncultured Victivallales bacterium | reverse complement strand
ACCGCGCCTTCCAAAACGTGGTGGAGAGGCTCCAGACAACGCGTTCCAAGCTGCTCAGAAAGATCATCCGTGAACTGATTGGACAAGGTCCGGATTTGCTGGACCACGAATGGCAAGCCCTGGAAAATCTCATCTATCAACTGGGAGCGCTGGGACGCAATCTCAATCAATATGTGAAGGCCATCCACACAAGGCAGGCCAAGGCCTCTCCACTCGATCTGGCTTTGATTGAACAGGTTCGCGATGAGGTCAAGCGGGTGGATATCTGGGTGATCGCGATCATCGCTCGATCGAAACAGCGGTGGGTCAAATCGGACGACGCCATATCCGCTTTCCGGTCCAGTCTCTGTCCTCTCCAAGCGGATCAGACGACTTCGGCTCTTAGAGAGGGAACGACAACATGAATCCGGTCCGTTGCCCTTCCTGCGGTTTGCTTGAGGACTGGCCAGAAAATCCACTGATGCCTTACTGCAGTGAGGTATGCCGCCTGCTTTGGAGTCATGGACTTGCTTGGCGTGTCCAACCATATCGGATCGTAGTTGGCACTCATCCACACTTGGTAGTCCAGACCGGGCCCCGTTTTGACTTGCGAGAGTCAGTGCTCATCGGCGCTAAGCAGCGTGTTTTGGAGACCGACCGCAAGCGCAGGCAACGCGTCGTCGCCAGTATCCGCAATGTCCCACCAACGGAGCAATATAGCGCATCTGTTAGAGGTTCCATTTCGATTTTAGGGGTGGAAAATTCTACGGACCAACCACAGCGCCAAAACCATCATGAACCAAGCCTTCGGTGACATAAAAGCACGATATGTTGATGTTAAGGGCGCAGCCGCCTATTTGGGATTGTCCATTTGGTCCCTTTACCGGCTGGTGGATCAGCGAGCTATACCGTTCATCCCTCTACGCCCCAGCAATGCCGGGAGTTGCTCAGGCCGAGCAAGGCTCCGCTTCGATGTTGAAGCGCTCGATGGCTGGATGAAACGCCAGACAGTCAAACCAATTCTGCATCCGGAATTTGACGCGCCAGAAAGGAAAGAATAACATGAACGACAACATGAGCAAGCGTGACGGACTTTATATACGCGGTGGCGTGTGGTGGATGAGCTACACCGTGAACGGTCAACGCATCCGAGAATCAACCGAGTATAGCGACCGAAAAGCAGCCGGTTTGGTTCTTGCCAAGGTTCAAGTGGCGATCAAAGAAGGCAAGTGGTTCGGAAAATCCCAAGAAGTGAAGACGCCGATCCCTGCGGCCGCCGAGGAATTCCTGACCCTCTACTCAAAACCGCGCAAGGCTTCCTGGGAAGACGATGAAAGAATGCTGAAAAGGTTTTCGAAATTCCTCGGCCCCCAAGTTTTCCTTCAAGATGTCAGCCGCCTGCATATCGAGCAATTCCAAAATCACCTCTTAAGCAAGGGCGCGTCCAAGGCGCGGGTGAATCGCTACATCGCCTGTCTCAAGTGTTTTTTCAACCGGCACATCGACTGGGGCAAGCTGAAAGCGAACCCGGTCAAGGGCATAAAGCTTTTTCAGGAATCCATGCGCACCCGTTATCTGGAAATGGGGCAGATTCAAACGCTCTTGCAGGAATGTTCCGAGCGACTTCGGCCCGTTGTGTTGACGGCGTTGCTGACCGGTTTGCGGAAGTCCGACATTCTGGGCCTTCGTTGGCAGGACATTGACTTTGAAAACCGAACTATCAACTTCCGCCAATCCAAGACTGGTAATGCGATCAGCATTCGAATGAGCAAAGCGCTCGCCAGCATCCTGAGTGAAATTACATCGGATGCGGACAATCCTTATGTGTTTGTCTATGAGGGAAAGCCGTTGCTCCAGTTTGGTTGGGTACGCGCGGACTTTTCAGCCGCCATCAAGGCAGCGGGGATTTCGGATTTTCGGTTTCATGACTTGCGTCACACCTTCGCCACGCAGCAGCGGTTCTTGGGGCGGGATATCGCGGTCATCAAAGAGCTGCTGGGTCACAAATCCATCCGCATGACGATGCGGTACGCTCATGTCAGACCGGCGGAACTCGAAGAGGCGGTCGACCAGCTCGGAGAAAAAGTCCTGGAGAAAGTCGCCCAGATCCAGGCTCCGTTAGTCACATTTAAGTCACAGTCGGCTTCGCAGGAGCCAAGGCGGAATTTAGACAATGCACAAAACGAATCGAAATTACAATCAAACGAACTGGTGCTGAAATTACAGAGCAACCCGATACAACAGACTGTAAATCTGTCGGGCTATGCCCTTCGAAGGTTCGAATCCTTCCCCCAGCACCATCTTCATCTTGCCAGATCACAGAAATGTCACACAAAGTCAAAACTTCATCACCGCTTTAACAAATCGATATAAAAATCAATACGAATCGCATGCAAATTCCTTAACAAGAATTATCTTGTCTTTTAGCCGATGTCCTCTATAAAAGAGTCTATGGAGGCGGTTCCCCGAGTTTCATTTCCATCCATTCTCCGGGCCACCGGATTGATCGTGGCCGCGCACATGATTGTTGTCCTGCCTGCACACGCCGGCAGCTGTTCGAACAATGCGGGAAATCTAAACTGGTCGGCCGCCGCCACCTGGGCGACGGGATGTACGGGCCCCGGCGGAGTTCCATCCAACGCCGACGCGGTCACCATCATCACCGGATCAACCGTTACGGTCGACATCACCACCGCCACAGCCAGCACGACCACGGTGAACGGCGACCTGTTCTTCAGCCGGGCGAGTTCCAGCGCGCTGACGATGGCGGGTGGGAACTTGGTTGTGAATAGCGGCGGCACGATTGACATGGGGACGGCCGGCAGTCCCATTCCCTCCACCGTCACGGCGACCCTGATCCTGTCCTCCGGATCCTCTGCGGGACAATATAGGCTGCACGGCGGCGGCCTACTCTCCGTGTACGGCGCCGTCAAGACGCCCTACACCACCTATGCGGGCGGCGGCAACATTACCCCGACCACCACCAACATTACCGTGGTCAATGCTGCCGGATGGAACAATGGGGATCAGATCACGATCGATACGGAAACGGTCACGATCACGTCCCAGCCCTCCGGCAACAGCTTCAACATTACGTCCCCGACGTTGACGCACTACAGTTCGAACATGATCCTCGTGGGCAATCTGACGCGCAACGTCCTGATCCGTTCCTCGGGGACGGTGGTCGCGATCGCTAACGGCAACTCCGCGTGGCTGAATGCGGCGACCATGTCATTGAGTTATGGTGAATTTAATTATCTGGGAGACTGGCCCGGCGGTGAAGGAGCGATCGCTTACGGAGGAAATTCGGGGTCGATTTCCAGTTCGACCATCCTGAACAGCGGGTATGCGGGGATCACGGCCGGAAACAATATCCCGATGAATTCGAACCTTGTTTATGCGAATCCGAATATTGGCGTCTTCGGCGGTGCGCTCGTCGCCGGCAATATGGTCTATGGCAACGCCTGGGCCGCTATTGATGGTGGTTCAGGAAGCCAGTACATTGGAAATTACGTCTTTGGTAACGCTACCGGCATTTCACCGGGCAATCAGAACGTCATCAGCTCGAATACCATCTATAACAACAATTCCTTCGCTATAAATATTCAGAGCACTGACGATACGATTTCATCCAATCTGATCTATGGAAACTCCGGGTCACAACCCATTGTTGAAATATTAAATACGACCGACAACGTGTTTTCGTCCAACCAGATTTACAATAACAGCGCGACCAACGACGCGCTGGAGATTGACAACTCCTACAACAACGCCATCCTCTCGAACCAGATCTATTCGAATCCCGGGGCCCTGGAGGTGGTCTCCTCGTCGAACAATGTTCTCAGCAATAATGTCCTTCATAACAGCAGTAATAACGGTGGAATCCAAATGGATACCAGCGCCAATAACAATACGCTCATCGGCAATTACATTTATGGCAACAACGGCGATGGCATGGATGTGTATTCAACCTCCAATAACAACATGTTCATCGGTAATTACTTTTACGGAAACGCCGGCAATGGCATCGAGATATTCACCGGCCCGAACACGGGCAATATCTTTATTGGGGGCGGCATCGGTTATTCCAGCAGTTCGGTCCTGAACGCGGATCAAACGGCGCCGGAGCTGTATCTGGAACCGACGTCGGAAAACACGTTGGTGATGGAAGGAACTCTGCTCGATACG
>CAZASC010000318.1:0-4167 GCA_964487695.1 uncultured Victivallales bacterium | reverse complement strand
CTATGTAGAAGGCTTTTCTTTGAAGTCCTTTGCGTCCGATCAAATTAAAACTGACTCGGCACGTTGTCCCGCTACCTGGAGCCAGTAGTTTATCGGCCACTGTTCCTGATGCCCCGCAACACCCCCTGACTTCTCCTATCTGAAGCGGTCCATCTCCGATGTTGCGAATCAAAAAGACATTTGTAATAGAGCCGGTGTTCGGCGCATTCCCGAAGTTATATTCCGGTTCGGAGCAAGAGATCCGCGGACCAGCGGCATGAAGATTCGTTGCACATAATAAAGAAAGAAGAAACATGCCTAAACCAACTGGAGATAATTGCGAAAAGATGCCGCGCAAGAATGCCTTCATTTCGACTCTTGTCCAGCAAGTCGTTGATTGAGCCGATTCAAGGCGCTTTCGGCAACGACCTTGGCCTGTTTATCCGAACCTCCGGCCAATGACTGTAGCAGTTCAATGTCGGTTTGATCTCCAACATCGCCTACGGTGGCAACAGCAGCCATTCTGATCGGACCGGTCGAACCGGTTTGAGCCAATACTCTAGCCGTCGGAAGTATCTCAGGCTTGTTTATCATTCCGCACAGGCGAAGGCTGGTAATCCGGTTCGCTTCAGTGCTTTGATCATCCATCGCCAATTCCAGCGCCTTCTCTCCCACTTTGCCCCGATCAAACTCGCTGTTGTCTCTCGAGAGTCTCTCAAGCGCCAGCAGTGCTGTTCCGGGAAATGTCTTATTCTTCTCTCCCACTGCCGCCCAATACGCGGACTCTATGTTCTTGCGCTCAGCGTCTTCTGTCTTCCCGCCTCCCGCCGGCCATTTTGACTCGTAGTAACCCGCCATGTACTGAATGCAGTAGTCTCTCCAGACATCGTCGTGCTCCTTATCTTTGAACATCTTGACAAGCTGCCCGCCGAGTCCATCAGGAATCTTGTCCTGACGCAAGAGTATGTCGAGCACATCGTTCTTGAATGCATTGAACGCATCAGGAGTAATGTCTTTCTCGTCCTTTGAAATGCTGTCCAAGAACATGACCAAGGCTTTCACGTCATCTTCGGCCAAATGTTTCGTAAGTTTCTGCAATTCCTTCCGGCGAGTGTTGATGTCTGTAGCCTTTGGGTCCAGCCCGACTATTGCCCTGACTTCGGATGAGAGGTTGACTTTCGACAAGGCTTTTAGCATCTGGTCTTTTCGCGTTTCTTTGGGAGAACCATCGGATCGAATCATTTCAGACTTCTTTGTTGGCGCTGAGACAGAGTGCTTTGTGGCATCTATCGGCTCGGAAGCCTTATGCAACGCCGAGTTCGCAGGTTGGGTCGCATTGTGGCGTTTGGCAACGAGAATGACCACCGTTATGCACAGCGCAATACAGGCAAGAAGAATAAGTCTGACTCTAAGTTTCATGCTGCGAAACATAGCACGACTACTTACACAGTTCACCTGTTTTGTTTCTTGGCAATGGTGCTGCGACTTTAGCGCATCTCACTATTCTTTCTGCATCAGGTTGATGGACAGAGGATGATCCTATTCCATCTCTTGCCGCCAAGAGTTCGTTGCCGCATCAACTGCAGATCTCGGACCAAAATGAAAGGTGGGTGCGTTTGTTTGGGACGCCCCAAAAATGATCCGCCCGTGAACAGCGTAATCATGAACATTGCTCGAAACCAGACTACCGCTAGCGTTCCATTTCATTATAAGCCATTTCTCATAACCAAGATGTCTAGCAAGTTTAACTACGCCATTAGTGCGAACAAACAACATCTCATGTTTATCCTCATAGTAGAAATCACGCAAAGCACCGGATTTTGGATAGAAACTCATTTGAAAACTTAGCGCTGGATCCTTGTTGGTTAAGGCCGCATCCTTGTAAACAAAGGCTTCGACATGACCGACTACGGCATTCGTCTTATATGGGAATACTCGCCATACCGTTGAGTGTTCCTTATCCACTGATTCCAGCCTTACTTCTTGCTCCACTCCAGTAAAAGTGTTGTAATGTTGCGATTTTAGGATTCGATCCACCAATCGCACCGCATTACTTATGGAACCAGCAATTGGCAACGACACTTCATTCTGGGGAATGGAAGTGATTGACTTGTAGCCTACTTCAGTGGGCAAAACAGGTACAGCTAACGCTTTCTGTTCGACAACGGTTATTGCAAAAAGAAAGCTCAGTATTCCACACATCCATCCGGACAGAACTACTAAGAGTGTTTTAGAACTTAGTTTCAAAGGTACACCTTCTTTCGTTAGTCATTGCTAGGGTTAGAGTTCAACCAATCCATGAATTCCCAAGGGGTACACAACCCTGAATCATCCATCGTGGAAACATCCATAGCTTCCCCAACTTGGATTGCAAAGTTCACGCAATTGTACGTGTATAGGTTCCAGTCCGGCGGATTTTTGTACGCTGAATCGATCTCAGGCAACGCAATATATAGAGGATCGATCAGAATGTGGTACTTTTGCCAAGCTGGCGTCAAATAGTCTTGCTCATCTTCAGCGGTGCCAAGCGCGATATAGCCTGGAACACTAATACCGTTCAGTATTTGTCCTTTGTCTGCATTGTCAACGGGATGAAAACCCATCGTCGATAAATACACTTGAAGATTAGGAGCAATAATTGCATCAGTCGTGTCCTCATCCAGCGTTAATTCTACCCAACTGTGCCCGTGGTCGGCATTCGGCAAATCTGCATATGAATAAAGGGAAATGTCGGCCTCGTAAACGTAGATGGTTGTCTTCAAACCGGAATCTTCCCCGCCACAATTGAAAGTGAACTCTGTCATAGAGGCACCATTCCCAAATGACCGGTTTACGGTTCTGTTCAGCTTCGCTGATCCTATGCCACCCTGTAAAGTGAAATTGGCAGGGAGCTGGCTCTCTGAAAGATCAGGCACAATCTTTGCACGCACCGTGACCGGAGCAGTCGGAATTTCCATTCTCCAGCCAAGTGGAACCAGAAATACTCGCTCATCATCAGAATCGTCAGTGCCCCACTCTTCGAGATTCGACATGGGATCAGGCTGAATGGACACCACCTGAATCACGTCCAGTGCAAAGGAAGCATACGGCTGATCAGCATCATCAATGCCAGACGCAGTTGATGTTGCCGTGACCGTATACGAGCCACCGCCATCTCCAAATGTGATCTCGCCAGTGTCTGGATCAATGCTCGTGCCATCATCGGTGGGAGTTATTGACCATTTCACGTTATCCGTATCATAACTATCATAAGTAAAATTCTCTGGCGCATCGTTATATGATCCATCTTCCGTCCATGCCGTGTAAACTGTAGGATTATCAAACACCAGTTCTATCACGTTCAGCGTGTAGGAATCATATGGCTGATCAGCATCACCAATGCCAGACGCAGTTGATGTTGCCGTGACCGTATACGAGCCACCGCCATCTCCAAATGTGATCTCGCCAGTGTCTGGATCAATGCTCGGATCCACGCCAGGAGTGACGTCGCTCCCGTCTGCGCATGTCATTGTCCAAGAAAGTTGGCTCTTGTCATAACTGTCATCGGTAAGGTTGTTCGGCGCATCGTCGTACGTGTTCCCGTTCCCAGTCGATGGCGTGGTCACTGTAGGATTATCAAACGCCACTTTTAACACGTCTATGGAAATTGTCTTTGTTGCGGAACAATCGGATAAAGGACCGGAGACAGTAAATGTGATCGACTGCGCGCCTGGCGTAGTGAGCGTCGTAGATGTTGAATCCTCGCTGTGCGATCCGTCACTTGATGGAGTAGTGTCTGAGCCACTAGCCTGACCACTAAAAGAATACGATAATGTGACCGTGTCCGCCTGCGACTGACCCACCGAAGCATATGGCGATAAAGTATCACTGAATTTTGCAGTGGCCTTGAATGTGTCAGTTGAGTCGAAGGCTACAGCACTGACTTCATTGCCAGCGGAATTGTATAAAGTGAGCGAATCGACGGTTAGCGTATATGTCTGTCCCGCCGGTGAGTTGCACGCCGCTTCGCACAGGTCAGTCCGCATCAGAAATGCACATGCAATACTCAGCCCCAACAAGAGGCGAACGATATTTGCACGCGCTCCAATGCGCCAAAACTTGTTCTTGTTGTCGCTCATATCGTCACGATAACTGCGGCATGTTGCTCGAGTAGTACGCCTCGCCAATCACGCCGTCCCAATATCACGG
>CAZASC010000317.1:0-4170 GCA_964487695.1 uncultured Victivallales bacterium | reverse complement strand
ATGCAGTCATGTATTGACTGGTGCAAACACGCAAAGGAATGCATCGGCGAAGAGAAGCTTACACAATATGTTTTGCTGAAGCGGCAGTTACGGAAGCAAGCCTTGTCCATGGCGATGGAAAAATACTTCGGCACGGATGCGCGCCGCATCGGGCACGCAAAAAGAACAGCGGAATACGCAGAAATGATCCTGGCCGGGGAAGCCGGAGCTGATCCAAATGTTGTCATTGCCGCCGCGTTTCTCCACGATATTGGGATCAAGAACGCCGAGGAGAAATACGGGTCGGCCGACCCGGTCCATCAGGAGAGCGAAGGTCCGCCGGTGGCGCGCCGTATTTTGAAAGAGCTGGACTACACCGAGGATTTCATCCGGGAAGTGTGTGACATAATTGGTCATCATCACCATCCGGGAAAGGATGAAACAATTAATTTCCAGGTGCTGTTCGATGCCGATCAACTCGTCAACGCGGAAGAAACCGGGCTGCCTGGCAATGGAAATGGTTGTGCCGACGTGTCTTGCTACATGACAGGCGCCGGAGCCAGGCTTGCCTGCGGCAAACAGTAACGATGAAATTGCAATGAGATTGATAACCCGAGAGAGCGATTACGGAATTACAGCGCTGGTGTCTTTGGCAAAACGAAAAGGCGGGACAACGTCCACAGCAGAACTCGCGAAGGAGCTGCAGATCCCGCGATCGTTTCTGAGAAGAATTCTTCAGCGCTTGGTGCGATGCGGAGCAATTCGTTCTAGGAAAGGAATCGGTGGCGGGTTCGAGTTGGCGAGAAAGCCGCAGCATATATCTGTTGGCGATGTTGTGATCGCGCTTCAGGGCGCGATTCGATTTAGTGACTGTGGAATCCGCAAAACGATCTGCCCGCGGCGCAAACAGTGCATATTGCGCCGCAAATTAAGCGCAGCTGAAGGGCATTTAATTTCGGAACTTATGGGGCTGTCAATTGAGTCGCTAGCAAAGTAACCGATGCGATATTGGCCGGATCATGGAGAACAAAGATGGACGAAATACTGAACGCGCGCATCAAAAAGATGATAAATAAACATCCTTAAGTCGGGGATATTCTTAACGAAGACGGGGTGGCATGTGTGACTTGCGCAGTCGGAACCTGCCTGATCAAGGATATATCCTTGCGATGCATCATCTCTCACCCGGGGACGAGCAAAAGATGATGACCAGGATTGCCGGAATCATCTATCCTGGACGGCATATCGTGGTGCGGCTCAGGAAGGTGGAGACGGCTCAAAAAGAAAAGTCGCCGTCCTATTCGCCTCCCATTAGTAGACTCGTGGATGAGCACAAGCAGATCAAGCGGATGCTGGCTCTCATTCCGGCGATGCTCGACGGGCTGGACCTCGCTACTGAAGAGGGGCGGCAGCTTGTGCTTTCCGCCGTTGATTTCATCCGCAACTTTGCCGATCGCTACCATCACGCAAAAGAGGAGGATATTCTCTTCAAGCTGTTTGACGAGAACCTGGACATACTGAAAGTGATGTGCGTGGAACATGAGGCGGGCAGGGCGCACGTTGCAGCCATTGTTGAAGCTGCCAATCGCCGGGACACTGCGGCTGCCGCTGAGCATTTGACAGCGTATGGCGTGTTATTAATTGAGCACATAAAGAAGGAGGACGAGATTCTTTATCCCTGGCTGGATCGGCAACTCTCCGACACGCAAGTCGGACGTCTGTTCTCCGCATTCGGCGAGGTTGACGGGCGGTTTCTCGACGCCCGACGGAAGTATGACGTCTTCGTTCAAATCATTGAAAAGCGTTTCGGACGCATGGCGCCGAAACATGCCAAATAAAAGGAACCTGAATAAATAGAAGTGAACGATAAGAGATCGGTGAGCGTGCAGGTGGAAATGGATAACGACATGGAAACCAAAGCAACGAGAGAGCATGTCGAGCAAGCACTGGCGGAGATCAGAATCACGCTCAATGCTGTGGGCAGGGACGTGGAAATGGTCGGAATCGAGGACGGTGTTGTACAGCTCAGGCTCAAAGGTGCTTGCGGCGGAGATGTGAATATTGAGAATTGCGACGGCTGCCCCATGTCGCTTCTCACAGTGAAGGAAGACGTTCAACGGGCAATAATTAAAGCGGTGCCGGACGTAAAAGAGGTCGTTTTGGTCTGATATGGTGGTGAAGTTCACCGTTCTGAAGGGGGAATTGCGATAACTGATGATATTATGCAGGCCTTGCAAAATATCCGTTGCCAGCTTTCCTTGATGGGCGATGCGCACCTTCGGTATTCTACAAGTGGATTAATTGCAAGGCTGAGACGCTGTTCTTGCGGGATAAAAAGCGCGGCATGCCTTATGCCCGGACGACAACAATAGCGACATATAAAGGCAAGATTTACGATGCGGCACTCAAGAGCGGTGATCATGATCCCTTTACTGGCGATTTACTCGCATGGGAGCAGATCGGCACGTGGGACACATCGGAAACGCATGAGGAGCATTACAAGGAGCAATTTGCCCTTATGCCGACCGTGGACCACAGCAACCCCGACGCTTTTGATCTCGAGATTTGTTCCTGGCTAGTTAACGACAGCAAATCCTATCTGACTCCAGATGGATTCAGAGCGCTTTGCAGGAAGGTTGTTGCAGGATCAAAGCGCAGCTAAACTCTGAACAGAGCGCTGCCTCTGCTCTGACGGTAGCAATCACTTCTAGTTTCTTAGCCTGACACGGACAGGTCCCATTGCGTCCCCGTTAGTTTCGCACCCGCCCTTAAAGCACTAATTGCTATTTCAAGGGCTGACCCCTATGTAAGGATATGGCACAGAAAAACGCCGAAGGCAAGCCCTTCGACGTAGAAAACTCACTTTCTTAGCTTAACACCTATGGGGTGAACCCCCGGAATCATATGCCATCAAGATAAACCAGTGAGGCTAAATGGCGCGAAGATTGACCGCGTCCCCATCTCGCTCACGCCGGCCTCAATTTCTTCTTCTTTTCCATTTTCCACAGGGCGTTGCCCTGGGCTGCGGAATGCGACCCTTTCAGGTCGTTAATTTCATGTCTTCGTTTTGTCCTCCAACCTGGCGAGATGCTGAGATTGTATCACTCAATGTTCGCCTCAAGGGTGTCTATCTTGTCGGCGGAGGGCGGCGAAGGCAGCGTTGACGGGGGGGCGTTCTGTTTGCCCGCGGCGCAGAAGTTGGCTATTGCGCCGGAAATTGCGCGCAGCCGAAGGGCGTTTGATTTCGGAATCTATGGGTCTATCAATTGAGTCGCTGGGCAACTTAAAATGCTGCCGATAATAAAAAATCACATTGACATATATTTAAGAAACGGGTATTTCGCCAAACCTTGTTTCATCGCTGAGGTTGAACAGTTAGCATGGTGTTGAAGGAAGTGGGGGCTTCAAACTGTGAAAGAATTGGTTGGCGCGCCGTTTGGCGCGGGGAGTTTTTCGTTTGCCGGCATAATCCGTTTATTCGGATTCTCGCCGTTGAAATGTTCCGCACGTTTTGGTGCTCCAAGGTGTAATAGAGATTCTTTTTTTGTCCGGTCAAGCTTCTCTCGTTCTTCATCGCAAAGTCGCAACAACCTTCGATTCGCGGGCAAGATCAAGCGCCGGATATTGTTTCTCATGGCCATGCTGCTTCCTCTCTCAGCATTTTCTCAAGACCATCTGACATCCCTCCCTGTTGGTTTCGTTCGAGTGGGGGTGCCATCTGGCACCCAAACTTTAGTCTCCACTCCATTCGTGCCGTTTGACGATTCCATCGACGCGGTCCTGTCCGGGCAGCTGACGGGGTCCACGAACGAAAATCGCGCCGACAAAGTTTTCAAATGGGACACGGGAAGAAGCGAATATGTTTCGGCTGTGAAAGCTGGTGGCACAGGCGATCCCTCGATTGACGGCAAATGGTTCGCAAACCTCGCGTCTCTAACGCCATCCGGCATGACCATTGAACCGGGCGAAGGTTTTTATGTCCTTAATAACAGTGGCGATAATGAGTCGTTGATTCTGTGCGGCGAAGTTGTGCTTGCTGCAACCAATGAGATGAGACTTGCGCCGGCGTTCAATTTGATTGGTTATCCTTTTTCCAGTAGCGCGCATCTTCGAGACACAGCGTTTCCGCCCGGTGCGGAATGTGCGGACGTTCTGGAACTCGGCAAAGGCTACTGGTGCAAAGTGGCCGGC
>CAZASC010000316.1:0-4186 GCA_964487695.1 uncultured Victivallales bacterium | reverse complement strand
TCTAGTCTTCGCTTGATCTCAATAAATCTTGAGCTCGGAGAGCGGAAATAGAGAAGCAATGTATCTGTCGCCAATGGCATTGAAATGGAACCTTGATCAGTTACGTTCTTGTGAATCCGGTTCACGATGATTTCATTCTGAAACAGGTCTTTTGAGAACACCTCATCTGCCAACACCTTGACATAGTGTGACCAATACTGATCAAAGCGAATGAAGATCATTCCTTGGTCCTTCAACATCACCTTGATAAGAGTCAGAATCTCAAACATCCAGTGGCAGAATGATGACGATCCCAGTCCCCAAACATTTCTATACGCGACCTCTTCGAGAACTGAATGATCCTTTAGAAGTGAAGTTCCGCCATCGCCGAGTTTGATTGGAATACGTTGGTCTGTTCCCGTAAAGAATGGTGGATCGATATAGAAGAGATCAACATTGCCCTTGAAATCCTTGAGCAGGCTGGCCATAACGAGTTTATTGTCGCCCCATATCAGACGATTGCGAAAATCGTCCCGGCGTTCGCCGGCCATCTGCTTGTCGAACGCGAGAAGTTCCTGATCGCCAATCGCCGCCGCCCGGCTGCGCGGTTCATCTACCGTTTCGATCTTTTGAAGCGGCATAGATGCGCTGGCGATATCAACTTCGCGCCGATTTCCGTATTCGTCGTACTTACCTTCCCATACCAATTCGGTGCGCATCTTCGATAATGGATGCGGATTGGTTGGTCCCCATTGAAAAGACTCTGTCTTCCGGTCAGAATTCGCAGGCATGAGCCTACTCGCTTTCTTATGCGAGATTCAGCCCTGTCAGGGGATGGCTTCCTCAGAGGGTATCCGTGCCTGAAATAAAAAAGGGGCGTACTTACTTACGCCCCACTACAGGCACTTGGATGCCCTCAAGGAACGCTTTCGGCACACCCCAAATGCGGGGTATGCGTCGAGCGCCGTCCTTGAAGTCGAAATTTCCAAGTTTCGTAGTGGACAGCAGCCGAAGCTACGCGAAATTAAGTTGTTCTTATTCTATCTTGTGATCAATTATGTGTTCTCCGATTTCTTTTCTTCCTGCCAACTGTATATCTTGTGCCGCTTTCTCGCACCTGAAATCCGATCGGCTTTGTCGGCGGATCGGGAGGAGGAAGAAGCAAAGGCCGGATCTTCCCGTACAGATCCCGCAGGGAATCGTCATGCACAAGGAGTATCTTCTCGATCTGTTCTAGCCGCTTCTCCATTTCAACGCGGGAAAGCAGAGCCTGCCGCATACGGATGAACGCCCGGACAACAAACACGCTCATTTGCACGGCCTGCGGACTATTCAGCACTGTGGCGACCATAATCGCGCCGTGCTCGGTGAAGACATATGGTTGGAAATGTGGATCACGATGTTTTGATGAACCGGTCACAAATTGTGACCGGTTCGCCTTATCATATTGGATGTCAATTGGTTGTGACCTCAAGCGTGTAGCTTCTGGCACTGTAAGTCTGAACATGAAGTCGGCAGGAAATCTATTTCGATTACGCTTGATGGCCTGATTCAGGACTTTTGTCGGCACTCCGTAGAGTCGCGCCAAGTCGGAATCCAGAATGATCTTCTGTCCCCGGACGGTCAATATTGCGGTCTCAATGTTTTGAACCCGGTATATGCTTTCTTCGTCTGTCATTTCATTCAATACCTCGAACAAGCTCGCATCGAGCTTTGTCCTAAGCATAAATTCTTTTGCATGGACCTTGCGCTAATAAGCCTGTCGTTCTTCAACCAACTTTCGCTTATCCGCGTTCGCGTGGCAATCCCGAAATCCAATTGATTCGGTAATACCCACCTATGACTGAATAACCTTCGCCCGATGCACCAGTGTGCGAAGGATGGCGTCGAGAACATCGTCAAGATGCTTGCCGACATCTTCAGACAGAAACCGCAACACGAAGTAGCCGTTTTCCTGCAGGAGAGAGTCTTTGCGCCGGTCGCGGCGGTACCGGAAGAAACCGGCGATTTGAACATTCAGCGCATCTGACCTTGCGTTTTTCGCATACATCTCTGACCCATTCGTTCGAGCAGGCAGGGCTGTAACCGGACTTACCTGTCTTTCGACTCTCAAAACGGCGTGGATAAACATCTTCCCGTCCGCGAAAGAGAGAACGGAACAAAGCGATCTTAGACGTGGGATCGGAGTGTTGGGTGATGGTGGAGTGTGGCTGGGCTGTCATGTTATGAATCGCGTGATTTTGCCAGGTTTCGCAGTGCGTCGACATTTCCAGTGATCAAGGCTTCTTTCTTTTTTGCGCTCCAACGCTTGATCTGAGATTCCCGATGTCTAGCAGCCGAAAATGTTGGGAGTTCTTCGGAATAGACTACGGCAGTTGGTGGATTGTGTTTGGTCGTCTCGCATGCGTCACCGGCGAGATGTTCCATGCACCGGCTTTTAAGGTCGGTTGTAGCGCCGGGATAAAGAGAGCCAGATTTCAAACGAAGGATATAGAACCATGCTGACATCGGTGAGAACTGTAGCCAAAACCATGCGTAGGGTCAATGCATGCCGCCCTTCGACGTGGGTGCCTGAGGCACCCGTGCCTCTCGACTTCGCTCGAGGTCTTAGACTCGGGGACATTCGCCGCGCCGCCAAAAAGCATGCAGATGAAATGAGTCTGTGGGGATTTGCCGGCCGCAGGTCTCTCGACGCGGGCGCCGTTGGCGCCCTTGCTCGAGGCCATTCGCCTCACTTCTTATTGCTCGCGGACGAAGGCCATGAGCAATAAGAAGTGAGGCGAATGGCTCCGGTGGCAGGATTCGAACCTGCGACCAAAGCCCCGTCCTTATTGATCGCGGCGCATGGTGGGACTGAAAAAGGGACTGTCTCCGCCGGGATTTCTGCCGATCTTCTTGAAATCGCCGAATGCTGGCAGCGTCTGCCTCATGCCCTCAAGCAGGGCGTTCTCGCAATTGTCCGCTCAATTAAAGAATCGAGGGAAACATGAGCGTCCGCAGTGTGTCCACAACGAAGGAGTGTCGAAACATCAAACATTGGAAAGGAGGTGAGCAAGATGCAGGTTAGCGGAATAGTGTCAGGGTATAGAGCGGTTCCGGAAGGTAAGGGAAAAGACGGTCGGGTATTTCCGGCACATTTGGAAGTGTCCATAGCGTGCGGCGATATTCTAGTCGTCGGAGAAACTGCAAAGGTTGACGATTTCGGGAAGCCGGGATCGTCCGTGACCGTGGACTTTGCGCAGTTCAAGCGCGAGGTTCTTTCGGGTCGTATCAGTCATGTAACGAAGTAAGGCGTAAAGCGTAAAGGTGTTTTATGGCGATGAGTGATATTCTTGCGATGAACAGAATTGACTGGGATTGGTTCCTATCTTGTACACTTGCGAAGCGCAACGCTTCAGACCGCGAGTTGATAAACATCTCGTGGGCGTTGGTTCGTCAAGTAGCGAAGAGACAAGGATTGGACTACCGGCGATTACCTGTCGCGCGACGTATCGAATCGGGACTTGATCCTGCTCATCGCCATTTTCATCTATTGTTAGGCGGTCTGCGTCGCGTAGGCGCTCCAGAGAGAATGGTGTGTATGGCCATATATCAGCGTCTACTGGGGTATCGCGAGAATAGTCTTATGAGAATTCCCAATGGGACTATTCGCGTTCGGCTCTACGATTCCAGGGGTGGTGCCCTTGGATACCTATGCAAGGTTCTGAATCAATCGGAAGCATATGGTTGGATGCATGCTGAAGTTGAGCTCTCCGATGCGGCACGCTTGGCGGCCTCCCGTTCTGCTAATGCAGGGTTACGGATGGCGGCTGGCGTCGTTGGCAAATAAGGAGAGAACCGTCGAGCAGGTGCATATTTGCCCTTCCGCATATTTGCGGTTAATGCTCGGTCAATGGGTTCCTGCCCGGATGTGGTTTCGGGATGCGGATGCGCGCGAAGCGCGCGCCGCACCCGAAACTCGTCCGGGCGGGATTGCTTGAAGGTGAAGTGTATACTGATGACGATGACGAGGAATATGAAGTGAGGCTTCCAGAGGGGCGGCTATCTGTTGCATGTGAAAGCCGGAAACTGACTATCACCGTAAAATTAAGGAACACAAGAAAGAAGATTTTGGTTTGCGGCGAGAAAACGCGACAGAATGTCCCAAAACCGGTTGACACAATGTTCCGGGCGTGTGAAAGTACGGAAAAGATAGAATAATATTGTT
>CAZASC010000315.1:3123-4203 GCA_964487695.1 uncultured Victivallales bacterium | reverse complement strand
GGGCGAGTTTCGATATCCACGCGCAGTTTTCGCCGCCGGCTTGCACCGGCGCGGCCGCAAGTGGCCCCCCCATGATCGACCCGGCTTCACCGTCGCCGATTTTTAAAGATGGAAACGCGGCTCACCCATGATCCATGGCAGACCATGGCAGCGACGAAACCGCTCGGTAGGTTCGCGAATCGTTACTAAGCGATGGGGTAGCCTCGCACGCTTTCTTCTTCAATGTGCCGAGCCAAGGCTGCCGGAAGCTGTTGCTCCCGGCAACCGCTCGCCGGCTTTTATCGCGGAATGAAGGGCGCTTCGAATTCACTGACGCGGGGCGCGTCGAGAACCTGAACGGGCAGGTTCAAACTGAAATCGGAGAATCCTTCCGGCTGATCGAAATCGCTCGTACCATCCGAATAGATTTCCTTCTGACCGGCCAATACTTTCTTGCCGGTCTTGAGGGTTTCATGCGCGTTGAGAGTATAGAAGTGAATCTTCCGGCTCAGCAAATCGAATTGCATGAAACGGTACCAGCCATCGCCTCCCGCGCTGCCCAGGCTGGTGTTGCCCTGATAGTCGCTCAGAACCTGGTAGACAGGGTTCCCGTCGTTGTTGTTATCGATGCGAATATTTTCTCCCTTGGAGACACCAGGTCCGCATGGTTCCACTACCGTCGTGAGGTTCGATGTAGAAGTCCACGAATGTCCGCAGAGAACCAGGAAGATCTGGTTGTTCGGCGCGATCAAATCGGTCCAGATGTTTTGACCTCCGTTATAGCCATTCGGAGAACCGATCAAGTACGTTGCGGCATTGCGCACGGCCGGGTCCGAAGGATCGAGCGGCGCATTGTTATCGCCCCATGCCGGCGGCGCGATGTACGAGTGCGTCGTCACAATCGTTGCATAGCCCTTGTGGGCATCGATAACTTTCTGCGCCCATGCAATTGCGTCGTTGCTCGGCTCCATCTCAAGAGAGATGTGAAGAAACTTCTTGTCGCCGCCCGAAAAGACATGAAAGCTCGATAGTCCATAGTTGCAGCGAGTGCCGGCAGCAGGATACTCACCCGTTCCAGTGCTCACTGAACCGCTGCTGATA
>CAZASC010000315.1:0-3113 GCA_964487695.1 uncultured Victivallales bacterium | reverse complement strand
CTTCATCCGAGGCGCCGCCGTACCATGGCTTGTCGCGAAAATACTTCGACTCCGAGCCGAAGTGTTCTTTCCACCAGCGGGCTGTACTTACCAAAGGAGGATAACCTTCTCCGGCAATGGTGTAGTACATGTTATCGTAGTCATGATTTCCTGGGGTCAAACCGAAGGGGATTCCGGCTTCATGCAGCACGTCAAGCGCTTCTACTGCATTCTGCCATTCGATGTCCTGGGGCAAGTTATATTTGGTGGGATAATCAATCGTGCTTCCATCGCCATGTTCCACTACGTCGCCAACATGCGTGACAAATCTTAGATTCAATGCGCGCCTGTTTCTGGCAAGGTAGCTGGTCTGATCTACAAAGAAGCCTTTATTCAATGGTTGCGGCTGGGTGCCATCTACATAATTCTGTGTATCGGAAATTACACCGATAGTAAAAAACTCTGAGCCGGCGCCGGCCAGAGGCAACCCCCCAAAAATCTGCGCCCTTGCGGCCGTTGCGACACCTGCCATGCCTGCCGCGCCGATCTTGACGAAATCTCTTCTCGTAAACGCTTTCATGCTTTTCCTCCTTGCATGTAAATCCGCTCGTTATCTGTCAAACTGCAATCGCTGCCTGCTTAAAAAGAATTCGGAACTATATATTGCTGGTAACTGTCATTAACGTATCTGTGCATTAAAGGAAGATGAGCGCAAAATGATTTTTACGACAAGAGAGTCACGCGGCAGAAAAGATCGCAGCCGGGGGTGGCTTGCGGCTTGCAGAAACGCACGATAGATTTAGATAAAAATAGGAAGCAGGAGCACGAAGAAAGACCGCGGCTATTGCGGTTCCCTGAGTCGCATGATCAATTCCTCGGGATGAATTGGCTTGGCGAGAAGCTCGAACTCATGTCCGTCAGCGGCCGCGAGGCGCATCATTTCCGCGGTCGATGCTTGACCCGACAAAAGAACAATTCGCGTATCGGGAAGAGCCGCCTTGATCTGGATCGCCATCTGTATGCCCGACATCCTCGGCATCATTACATCGGACAATACAATATCCGGGCGCAGAGTTTCAGCGGCGCGAATCGCGTCTTCTCCACCGTAGGCAGCCTCTGCAAAGAAACCATGCGCAATCAGAATCGCAGTGATTGTATCTGCGATCAAAGGCTCATCGTCAACGACCAGCACCGTCGTCGAAGAACCTGAAGAGCGAACCTCCGGAACACAGTCGAAAGGCATATTCGCCGGTGGTGTATTTCGCAAACCAAGCCATACTTGTGCGGACAATTTATTCTCCTTGATTACATGAGGTGCTGCTTTGTCGCAATCATGGTATCCGATGGTAAGAAGATCGTAAAGCGCGTTCCATGGTCGAAAGAATCAATGCTACTCCGAACGGAAACCGTGCCGCCATGATTTTCGATAAATTGTTTTACGACCCAAAGTCCCAGACCCGTTCCGACGCTGACCTTGGTGGTAAAAAAAGGCTCAAAAAGTTTCTTGTGATGGATAGGTCCGATCCCGCATCCGTTGTCTTCGATGATAACTTCAATTCCATTTCTGAGATCGCGTTCAACCGCCGAAAGCTGCACGACCAGGCGGCCACCTTCTCGCATGGCATCAATGGCATTTGAAATCAGATTAGAAAATACCTGGTTCAATTCGCCGCGCAGAGCGTGAATCAGCGGGACCGGATCGAACTTCTTGACTACTTCGATTCGTGCTGCGGCCAGACGACTGCGATAGACGGCAAGAACTTCCTCCAGAATGCGCGATAACTCGATGTCCAGAGGTACCGACGTATCGCGATAAAATCCAAGTGTGTGCCGGGCAATCTGAGAGACGCGCGTCAACTCCTGTTCCGCGGTGAGTAGGTACTGATGGATACTCTCGGGTGAAGCAGAGCGGGAAATTCTTGCAAGGTAGAGAAGGTTAAGAACCGCTTCCAGTGGATTGTTTATTTCGTGAGCAATCGTAGCCGCAAGCCGGCCGGTCGCTGCCAATTTTTCTGTCGTGAGTAACTGCTCCTGCTGCCTGCGACGTTCGCTGACGTCTTGAATAAATATAGATAGACCTTCGGGTGTCGAATATACATTTGCATGAAGCCAGCGACTGATCGGCGCATAGTAATCTTCCACACGTTGTACTTCGCCCGACTCGATCGCTTTCCGATAGGCCCTTCCGAAGACGGTATGTTTCAACTCCGGGAAAGCACCCCACATTGTTTTCCCGATCAGATCTCGCGACTGAAAACCGGCAATGAAAGCGGCCTGATCGTTGATGTAATTGATCCTCCAATTGCGGCCTACAAATATGAATCCTTCGGAAATGCTATCGAGGATCATTCGGTATTTGCTTTCCGCTTTTTCAGCGACTAACCGCAGCTCATGCTCCTCTTTCATTAGTTGCGATCTGAGTTTGTGCATCTTGATGTGAGCGCCAATTCTTGCCATTAATTCGCGCGCAGTGAATGGCTTCACGAGGTAATCGTCGGCGCCCGCTTCCATTCCTTCCGAGCGCGCTTCTTCTCCCGCTCTGGCCGAAAGAAGAATCACGGGAATAGTTGCAGTGGCCGGGTTGGAACGTATTTCTTTGATAATTCCGAAGCCATCGATGCCGGGCATCATGACGTCGCTCAACACAAGGTCCGGCGGATTCTCACGTATCGCTGCCAGTGCTTGCAGTCCATCTTCCACCGCTGTTACTCGATAAGATCGCGTCAACAGTCGAGCCACATATTCGCGCATATCGCGATTGTCATCCGCCAGCACAATCCGCGCCGATTGGGTATGGTTAGCTTCTTGTCCGTGCAGAAAAGTCAGATCCTGATTTGCCGATTCCTTCAGCAGAAATTGTGAGTCTGAAGCAGTGCTCGGAAGCCAGCGCATCGCCTCTTGAATATAGGGCAGAACGCCAACCGTAGAAGCCGGCGCCTGCGCAGCTTCTACAATCCGGCCCGTAGCTAGATGCTTACTTCCAAATGGAATCTGAACGGTAAAGATGGTACCTGCATCGCACTGGCTCTCGACCAAAACATTTCCGCCATGAAGCCGAACCAATTCATCCACAAGCGCCAAGCCGATTCCCGTGCCTTCGTGAGTACGTCCGCGGGTTCCTTCAATCCGGTGAA
>CAZASC010000314.1:0-4217 GCA_964487695.1 uncultured Victivallales bacterium | reverse complement strand
CTTTCTGCACCAGTTGCGTCGAATCCGGCAGCGCGCTGATTACGCCCTGTGCCGCCACCAGCGGTGAATTCACCACTTGCAAATGATGCGCCGCTGCTGTCTTCGCCAGTCCGTTGTGGATCGCCTCAGAAGTCAACGCCTGCGCATAATCCTGCTCCGCCTTGGCTGCCTTCTGCCGGAACAGCGTCGCCTGGATCGTCGGCAGCACTTCATTGATCGATTGCGAATGTGCCGTCTGCCGCTCTTCGACTTGGATAATGTGATAGCCAAACGAAGTCTTCACGATTTTCGTATCGCCGATCTTCTGCGAGAAAATCGCGTTATCAAACTCCGGCACCATCATGCCGCGCCGCGCAAAGCCCAGTTCGCCGCCCTTGTCTTTGCTGCCGGGGTCATCCGAATTTGTCCGCGCCAGATCGGCAAAGTTGCCGCCGTTTTGAATCTGCTTCAGCAATCCCTCAGCCTTGGCCTTCGCCGCCGCGTCGGTCTTGGCATCCGCGCCCTGCGCAACCTTGATCAGGATGTGCCGCGCCCGCGCCTGTTCCGGAACTGAATATTCCGACTGGTGCTGCGAAAAATACTGTTGAATCTCCTGCTGCGTCGGTGGCTGAAGCTTGTTCGGCATCTCGTCCGGCGTGAAGGTAAAGTACGTGACCTGCCGCTGTTCCGGAACGGCTGTTGCATACCGCGCGCCATTTTTTTTGAAGAACGATTCCAGGTCGCTGTCCGAGGGATTGATCGTCTTGCGCAGGTCGTCCGACGAAATCACCGCGTAGTCGAACTTGATCTTGACATTCTGTTTGAGGTAGCTTGCGCGCACGTCCGAGTCGTTCACCCGCACGCCGGCCGTGATCAGCGACTCCAGCCGCCGGATCTGAATGTCGTGCTTTACTTCCTCTTCAAAATTCGTGACCGACATATTGAATTGGTTGGCGACAAAGGCCTCGTATTTGTCCTGGCCGATGAACTGCCCGTTCGGAAAAAGAAACTGCCCAAATTGCCCCATGTGCAGGAACTTCGTCACGTCGTCGTCGCTCGCCTTGATGCCCAGCTTGTCGGCCTCGATCAGCAAAACCTGGAGCCGCACCTGCTGTGCGCCGACCTGCTCTTCAAAATAGTTGGTGATAAACGGCGAATCGGGCAGCTTCTGCCGTTCGGCCTGCTGGCGAGCCAACAGCTCCACCTTCTGCAGACTCACGGTCGAGCCCGACGAGAGCAGCTTGCTATACCAGTGCGGATAGATCGTCGCATACGTGTCGGCGGTTGAGGCGCCCATGCCCGTCAGGCCGGGAATCAGGTAAATCACCATGCCCACCGATACCACGGAGATGATGACAATGAAGATTGCTTTGACGATCTGGTTATCTTTTGCTTGCAGGAAACGGATCATGGTTGGACTCTAACCTTCAACTCTCTACGCGCGGACAAATCCAGCACCCTGGCCCGGCGGTTTGGTTACGGGCGATCGGATGCATTGCGCAATTGTCGCTTGACGCGATTCTCTGCCATTATAGACGACAAAGTGGCCCGTCGGCCCGAACAGAAATCCAGCCCCGAGAAATCCAAAAGAACCGCCATTATTGCCGTGTCGCTCAATTTGCTTGCCGCGCCTTGAATCGGCTCTCCCGCGACCGTCTGCGCACGCCCGTCAGTGGGTAATCGTGACGACCGCCGACTTTTTCCCGGTGACATACACGGCGAGGCAGTGCTTGGAACTATCCGAAATGACCCAATAATGCGAATCGTAAGTTAAGGCACGGACTGCTGTTTGCGGCGCCAAAGAGTTATAAAACTTCAACTGCCCGTTGAAATCGATCCAGTTGAGATCGCGCGGACTCTGGCTGGCGTTGACGAAGTCAACGGTGGTGGAAACGAGATTATAGACGGAGCGCAGTTTCTCGATCTCGGCACAATCTTTTATCGCACCGTTCTCGCCCAGGGCGTCTCGCGGAAAATCGATAAAATCGGATTGTTTTCCCAGGACAGGCGGCGACAGTTGCTCCGAAACCTGTTCATGAATCACCGCAACCATATTCTTCATGGCGGTTTTGCGGCTGCCCTGGTCATAAATAAAGCCATGCCGGATCGATGTCGATACATTCCAGACCAGCTCCGAATTGAACTTCTGCAACTTGACCGATACCACGACATCGCCGCTGAGTTTGTCATCCGTCACTGTTCCAAAAATGAATCCGTCGGCCTTTTCAAGCGTCAGGCCTTGCCGTTCCTTTGCATTCAACTGATCGATCGACGTGATTGTCTGCTCGTTCCGGGCTTCGCTCAGAATATGTTCGACGGTATCGCGATTCAGAACGCTGTAAGTTCCCGTGCGGGCAAATTCCGCTTCAAATTCTTCTTCGAAAAGATCGCGCAGCGACGAAAGCACGGTCGGATCAAACGAGCCATGCGAAACGAACGGCGCGACGTATACCTTGATGGAGGTTGCTGGCGGCTCGGCATGGAGGGAAGGGAAGAGTTGAAGAGCTGCCACGGCGAATAGCGCGCAGAAAGCGGCTTTGTTCATCAAGGATTATCTCCTTTCGTCGAGACATCGCATGTGAGGATGACGTTGTCGTCTTCGGGAACATGGAAAAGCTGGACGCATTGTGCGCCGCCGTCGACAACGCGGATGCGATGCGCGCCTTCGGTCAGCTTGAAAGCCGAAACGTTGGCCGATTTCTCGGACTGCAAAAACGCGCTCGCAGATTTGCCATCCAATTCGAGATTTGCCGCGTCAACTCCCCTTCCATGCACGATTGTCACCACATAAGTGGTCTTGGGCCGCGGTATAGGGCGAGATATGGCGGGAATTGGCGGTTTCACTTGCGCGCCAAGCGGGGAAGCGCTCGGTGTTTGGATTGCCGGAGGTTTGCTGGACTCCTGCTTTTTGTGGAGAAATTCTTGCACGTCGGGAAATATCCGAGCACCCACAAGCACGCCCAAAAAAGTGACGACGACGCTCACCACTGCGATTTTTTCACTGCGCGCCCAAGCCGGGGCTCTCGGCTTCGCCCGTCTCCGCATGGCGCAATCTTCTCATGAATTTTGGCGTTTGTAATTCCGAAATTCGCGTCAGAAGAGCAAGCCGGATTGGCCTTCTGACGCGCACTGCATCCCGTGCCGGAAATGCCGCGCCGACTGCGACAAACCGCAACCCGCAAATCGTACTCAAAACAGCTTGGAAACCCCGCTCAGGCCATTGCCGGGTGCGGAGCGGCTGCCTCTTCGGCTTCCAGCTTGCTGCCCACCTCGGCCGCAGCTCGCGCCAAGACCCGATGGTGAATCGTAAACAGCGCCAGTTCCAGCCGGTCGCTGACCCCCGTCTTGTCGTAAATCGAGCGCAAATAGTTTTTGATGACCTGTTCGGTCGTCTTCAGCCGGGTGGCGATTTCCCGGTTCTTGCAGCCCTGCACGATCAGCGCGACGATGCGCATTTCCTTTGGAGTCAAACGGTCGCGAACGCGCGTACCGACCATGTCTTCTTCCGGCGTTTCGGCCACCATCAATTGCGGGGGCAGCCAGGTCTCGCCCACCGCTACCGCGTGAACGCATTCCATCAATGCCGGCCCGGTCACACTGCGGAAGACGACGCCGCGATAGCCCTGCTGAATGTAAGTGCTGGCCGTGTCGTTGTTTTCGGCAATCACGATGCCCCGGCTTCCCGTCGCTTCGAGAATCGTGCGCAGCCGCTCCAGATCGGGGCGCAGCGATGCGGCAAACAATACGATCGAACCCGGAAAAGTCGTGATGGCGTGGTGCATCCGGTCCAGGTCGGTGCACTGAGCAATGATGCGCACATCCTCGTCCATGGCCAGCACTTTCGCTGTCCCCGCTCTGAAAATGGCCTGCGAATCGGCCAGGATGATCTTGTTCATGTTGTGCGCCTCACGACTACATAATCTCCGAAGTCCCGCTGAACCCTGTTGCGGCCATGCTTCCTCTCAAATTGGAAGTGAGCGCAAACCGGTGCCGGCCCTCTTGTCTCCGGAACCTTATCGGCAAACTCGCGCCAACCGTCGCACTGTCCCAATCTGCAACGCAGACGCACGTCCCGCATGCCCTTCGTTACCCGGTCCAGCGCGGCTCAGCAAGGCTTGAAATATTTCCTTGAAATGAGAGTACAGCCTATTGATGCAGTTGGTCACGAAAATTCTGCGCTTGATTTTGTGGATATTGTTTATCGAGAAGAGTCATAGGTTTAGCGAGAGCGGCTTTTG
>CAZASC010000313.1:3125-4234 GCA_964487695.1 uncultured Victivallales bacterium | reverse complement strand
TTCTTTCTTGCTCAAGTTTCAGGTTTCAGCCCTCATCCTTCTCCCCCTCACTCCAACGCCAACTTGACAACACCCGCAATGTCCAATATCAAGCCCGGTCTCCCGTCCGCCATGATGCTGGCCCCAGCTATCCCAGCAACATGCCCCATGGAATCTCCCAGGCTCTTGATCACAATCTGCTGCTGTCCAAGAATATTGTCCACCAACAGCCCCCATCGTTTTCCACCGTCTTCAACGACCATCACTATTGCTTCACATGGATTCTCAATCGCGCCAGAAACACGAAAAACTCTCGAAATCCTGAAAAGGGGCAGAAGCGCGCCTCGAAACGCAACCATTTCGCCTTTCCCTGTGACCGTGGTGATCATCTTCGGCGTCGGGCGGAACGATTCAATGATTGAAAGTGTCGGCAGCACATACACCTCCGAACTCACCTTCGCCAGCATTCCATCAATGATCGCCATCGTGAGCGGCAGAACTATGGTGAAGGTCGTCCCCTCACCTGGCCGCGTCTGGATAACAACATTGCCGCGAAGAGACTCGATATTCCGCCGCACAACATCCATCCCCACGCCGCGTCCTGATATTTCAGTGATCTGTTTTGCCGTGGAGAAGCCTGCGGCAAATATCAACGCAAAAACCTCCTGGTCCGAAACGCCGTCGCCAGTTTTCAGAAGTCCCTTTTCGATGGCCTTGGCCACGATCGCCTCGCGATCCAATCCTTTGCCATCGTCCTCGATGTCAATATGAATACTACCGCCCTTGTGATGAGCTCGCAGAGTGACATGTCCCACCGGGTTCTTGCCTTTTGCCTTGCGTTCCTCAACGCTCTCGATTCCGTGATCCATCGAGTTTCGGATCATGTGGATGAGCGGATCGCCAAGTTTCTCAACCATGCCCTTGTCAATTTCAGTCTCGCCGCCCTCCATTACCAATTCCACCTGCTTGCCAGACTTCTTGGAAAGGTCGCGAACCAGCCTGGACATCTTGCGGAATGTCGCATCTATGGGAACCAGGCGCATTGCCATACCCATATCCTGGAGCGAGCGGGTTATCTTGCCCAGGAGTGTCATGTTTTTCTCCAGCCTGAGCGATTTCAGTGCCTGGAT
>CAZASC010000313.1:0-3025 GCA_964487695.1 uncultured Victivallales bacterium | reverse complement strand
TCCGCAGCGGCGGCAAAGGATTGCCGCCCTCCATCACGCTCATCCTTGGCACAATCAATCTCTGCCGTCTTGTCATCCATCGGAGGGCGGCAATCCTTTGCCGCCGTATTCAATTCGAGCATCTCTTCTTTCCCCGCCCCCGGTGAGCTTGATTGCCCTTGGCTTGTCGAAGGCGTCGCCCCCTCCAGCACATTCTTCAACGTGGCAATCAGCGCGGGCAATTCCGAACGGACTTTCATGTCGGCCCCGGCCATCAATGCATCTTTCAAGTCGCCGATCATGATCTTCAACATGTCCAGCGCATTGAACGTCACTTCCACAACCACGCCTACAAACTGCCTCTTCCCTTTGCGCACCTCGTCAAACAACGTCTCCGCCACATGAGCCAGTTCGCCAACAGGCTTGAGCCCCAGGAAGCCGGACACACCCTTGATAGTGTGGAAGGCGCGAAACACCGCCCCGACGGCATCCACGTTCGCCGGGTCGTGCTCGAGAATCAGCAGATTTTCGTCAGCCATGTCGAAATGTTCTTGTGCTTCTCCTACAAAATCCCGGGCCAGATCACGATCGCTGATCGAGACGCTGTTTGCATCTTTCGCGACGTCTTCCGTCTCTGTAGGCAGGGTCACCTGACCCGGCGACTCTTCGCCGAGTGAGGTCACGCGGCCTGCATCCGATTCGTTGACCGCAGGAGGTTTCACCGGCCCGGTGTCAGCGGCCACACTTGCTTCACTGCCCGGCGCTTTGGTTCGTTTGGAAAGGATATCAGGCGGCGATTGCGGCTTCTTGTCGCCAGCGTAGGCTTTCACGGCTTTATCAAGCCAATCCTTGATATCGAGCAGCGCGTCCACTGAGATACCGCTGACGTCGCCTCCGATGCAATCCTCGGCTGCGTGACAAAACGATCCGATGTCGCCAAAGCCCATGACGCCGGCATCGCCCTTCATCGTGTGCAAGATACGCCGTAGCATTGCCATCGATTCGGGATCGTAGTTCTGCTCGAATGTCAGAATGGCCGTTTCCATGTCTGAAAGTGCGGAGATTTGCTGGTCAACATAGGCGGCGAGCAGATCGTCATCAACCACACTCTTGCTCTCAGGCGCGGGACTTGACTGTTCCACTGCTACCTGCCCTGTCGGAGCGGCACCGCCGGCCAATTCGTCCGGAGTCGAAAGTCCAAGTTCTACAGGAAAACCTGCTTCTTTCATTTTTCGGCCATGGCCGATAGCCTGCAACGCTGATACGCAACTCGCAGCGACCTTCATGTCAGCAACCGGATCGTGTGAACTTTCAAAAATGATTCCTTCGACAAGCGAAGCTGCCTTGTTGGCTGCTTCGCCCGCAATTGCGTTCACAGGTTCGCCGGATTGTATTGCAGCAAAAGCGGAACCGATACTCTGGAGGTGCTTGCAGAATTTCGCCAGGCAGGGAAGATCTTTGATATCCAGAAGCACAACCTGTTCAGAGGCTTCTTCGATCAGTTGCAAAAGCGCGTCGTTCACATTCACACTCCCCGTTGCTGCGGAGCTCCGCTGTCAATCCCAGTTAAGAGCTTTCTCCACTGTTTGAATCAGCTCTTCTGGACTAAAGGGTTTCATCAGGAAATATGAGCACCCCGCTGCTTCCAGCTTGGCTAGGATCTCCTCTTCGGAAAGACCCGTCATGATAACCACTGGAACTTTGATCGCATTGGTCTCGAGTTCATGAAGAACCTGCAATCCCGTCGCATTTGGCATGTTGAAATCGCACAGAATCAGATCCACAGGACAGTCTGTTGAACGAGCCGACAGTACCACAGAAATGAGTTCCGTCCCCGTCTCAGCTTTTGACACAACGTACCCTGCCCTGATGAGCATGAGAGAAATTGACCTGAGAATCCTGACCTCGTCTTCGGCAACTGCAATATGCTTCTTTTCAGTCTGCTCCATGCGGAGAAACAATAGCATTATTGGTGCCATGACAATGATAAACACATAACTTACAGCGCTAGAATATGTTGCATTGCGAGACAAAGATTCGACATGTATTAACACCTTAGCAACTTATATTGACACATTGACTATATTAAATTCATATCTTGTTACAACTTAATGCATTACGAATTATGACGCCGTGTTGACATAGCAACATTTATTGCTCTGCTTCCAAGAGCTCACATCCAATTCCACTCGGCCAAATTTGACTTGCTACACCACAATCGCTAGCATGATAATTGCTTTGTTTAAAGTAGTGCTGACACAAAAACACATATGAGCAATCCAACGACAGCCCGGATTTTAGTGGTGGACGATGATGTCAGTTCGCTGCTTCTTCTTAACAGCATTTTGCGAAAGGACGGTTTTCTGGTCACTTGCACGGCCACACTTGAAGAAGGCCTCGCTGAACTTCGCGCAAGCAGGCCCGATCTTATTTTGCTGGATATCCATTTGCCTGACGGAAACGGCATCGAATGGTGCCGTCGCATCAAGCAGGAATCTTTCGCAGTCCAAACACCTGTCATTTTTATATCGATTGATAGTGATATGAAGACCAAACTCGACGGTTTTGAGGTGGGCGGAGCCGACTATGTTACAAAGCCGTACGTGGCGGCGGAAGTTCTGGCGCGCGTTCGAACGCACCTGCGCATGAAGTACGCATACGATTCTCTTTCCAGGCTTCAGGCCGAAAGAATCGCACGGCTGGCACACGCCCAGAAAACAATCATGCCACGACCTGAAGATATTCCTGACGCCGGATTCGCGGTTTCCATGCTGCCGTTTCACGAGGCAGGCGGCGACTTTTATGATGTTATTCCCATTGGCGAACAAATCGTCGACTATGTAGTTGCTGACGCAAGCGGTCACGATCTTGACGCTTCCTTCTGGACTGCCGCCATGAAGGCTTTGCTGCACGAATACGCGGCTGAGATCAACTCACCAGCTGATATCATGCAGAGTCTGAACAGTTCCCTTTCCCGCATCATGCCCGACGGCTCGTTCTTCACAATGATCTATGCCAGGTTAAACCGGCGTGGCGGATCGTTGCT
>CAZASC010000312.1:0-4243 GCA_964487695.1 uncultured Victivallales bacterium | reverse complement strand
TGCCGATCAGCCCCACATTGATCGGGTCGCCATGAATCCCCGTCATCGTTCGTGTAATTCTCGGCGCATCGTCCAGGGAAATCTCCCCGCCAAGAACGGGGAAAACGAAACCAAGGACAAGAATCAGCAGTAGGGTAAATGACCGATGGTAGGCCATGCTACGCTCCCTCGGGACAAAACGGCCGCGACCATCGGCGTTGGAGCTTGGGGCTGGTCATTTCAGTGCAAGACTCGGCACTTCGGCAATGCGATTTGGAGCTTGTGCGCGCCTTCGTCGGTAACTCTCGTGCTGCTAAGCCCCAGCCATTGGAGTCGCCTCAACGCCTTGATCTGTTCCACTCCTGCGTCACTGACACTGGTCTTCGTCAGCAACAACTGTTGGAGTTGCCTAAACCCTGTGAGGTGTTCCAGCCCTGCGTCGGTGACGTGCGTGTTATAAAGGTTCACCCTCACAACGGTATTGAAGAAATCGTCGCCCAGCACACACCGTAGCCATCCTGGCTGTCCCGATGCCTTGGAATCCCAGGTAACTTTCCCGCCCAATCGCTCAATCGCTGTTGCCGCTTCCCGTTGCCGCTCGGCCTGCCGCAGCTTCACGGCAAGCCAACTGCACGGGATGGCACAGACCGTCACGAACACCAGGAGCGTTCGGAGGCTGTACTGGAACCAGCGGCGTTTGGGCTTGGGTGCGGCCATGTCTGCCAGCATAGCCAAGCGAGGCAAGAAGCTCAATCGCGCGCAACAAAAACCCTTCGCGGAACGAAATCCGCGAAGGGTGAAAGGAAAGGCATGACCCGCTTTCTTCTATGCAGCCCGTTTTCCGTCAATCTCGCCGCTGACCGTCTTCACGTTCCCATTGTCGTCGTAGACCTCGACGACTCCCTTCTCGAATAGCCACTGGGCGTAACCGCCATCGAAACGGAACTTGTAGCCCACAAAGTAGCCGTCTCGAATCAAGATCGTGCGATGCAGGGTGGCTTCGTCAGCCCCCAATCGCCTTTCCCGCAATGCGGCGGCAACAACCTCGAAGACTGATTGGGATTGTCGTTCCACGTTGGTTCCTTTCCGTTGGCTCCCATACCATCGGCACTCGTCAGCGCGGCCATTTGCTCTTAGGGCGGCAGTTGCCCGACTTCGCGTATGCTGCCTATGTTCCACCCGCCTCCGCTGCCGAACCAAGAGAAATCTCGAAAACTACCTAGTTCGGGTTGTTGGTGCCCTCTTGGATTTGGTAGAATCGGGAGTGATGTTCTTCCCTGAGATGGAGCAAGAAAGTCGGCGGCACAGAGGTCTTGAGTCCAAGGACCAACGGGAGGCCCACACGATGAACGCCTCTTCCCTCCACACGGCCCCGTGCGTTCTTCGTGGTGAACTGCATCCCAGATTCATGCCCTCAGTGGCGGAAGAGAATCCGCCCCACGATCTCCTCAGCATGGCCGATTTTCTCCGTGCCGTAGGGATGCTGGGTGGGGAGTTGGGTAAGCCTGGGCTTGGGGACGTGCTGGCCGTCTTCGCGGTCTGTTCCTGTGACACCTGGAAACAAACCTTCGGAGAGCCACGGGACATCCAGGAATATCGGGGAGTTGTCTCGTGTCCTCCCGTGGACGTTTGGGAGCAGCTTTGCAGTGATGGGGTCAACGCCCAACAGACGCGGCTTGCACATGCAGAGCGCATGAGGATAGCATGGGGAGGTGAAAAGCAACCGCCGTATCAGAATTCCGGTTTCCGATTCTTGTTCCGTTTTCGCCCCAACGGGGCACGTGGTTCTCCTAGCCCAGGGGCAACGCCCTGGGGAGGAGGGCGCGCCTGCGCACCTCATCGGCCCAACGGGCCGGCGGTTCGCCGATGTGCGAGCAAGAAGAACCATTGGCCCGTTGGGCCGACGTAACCGTTGGCACAGCGTCACGGTCCCCAGGGCGATGCCCGGGGCTGAGAGAACGTCTGCCCCTTCGGGGCGATCAGGGGGGCTTGATCGGGACAGAATCGGATACCAAACGCTTGGTTCGACATCGCACGTTTTCAACTACCCTGGATAGCATGGGGAGGGCAAGCGGTTTTGGCACGCTGCCGGCCCTACCGACTCCCTCAACGAGATCGATCCAATGAACGCACTTGTGCTGAGTGGTCAGATACTGTTGGTCGCGATCGCCAGCGACGCCGGCAAGGGACACAAGGCCGAGCCGGCACCGGCGCTCTCTACCGCGGAGACGGCGAGGCTGGAGAGCTTCCGCGGCATCCATCCACGGCTGTTCCTCACGTCCCAGTCGCGTGACGCCTTGCGCGCCGCGATCAAGACCACGCACAAGGATCTCTGGGCCGCGCTGCGCTCGCACGCCGACTCCCTGGTGCGGCACGGCCCACCCAAGTATCGTACCAGCGACGACGGCAGCGGCGACGAGCAACTCTGGCAGCGCGAGGTGGGCAACGCCATGCCCTCGTTGGCCATGGCGTGGGCGCTCTCGGGCGACCGCCGCTACCTCGACGCGGCCCGAGCCTGGGCCCTGGCCTCCTGCGGCTACCCGACCTGGGGCCTGGGGACGAAGCGCGACGGCGTCGATCTGGCCACCGGCCACCAGCTCTTCGGCCTCGCCATGGTCTACGACTGGTGTCACGCCGACCTCGATGCCCAGACGTTGCGCACGATCCGCGCCACGCTCCAGCGCCGCGCCGCGGGCATGGCGGCGGCGACTGTCGGCCGCCGGAATTTTTTGCAGAACCATCTCTGGGTCGACGCCTGTGGCATGGCCGCCGCCGGGCTGGCCATCCAGGACGAGGACCCCGCCGCCCGCGGCTGGATCGCCCTGACGCTTGCCAAGTGGCGGCGAACGCACGAAGCGCTCGGCCCCGACGGTGCCAGCCACGAAGGTGTCGGCTACTGGAGTTACGGCGTGGAGTATCTGCTGAAGTTCATGTGGCTTGCGCGCGATCAGCTTGGCGTCGATTTCTACGACCATCCCTGGTGGCGCAAGACATCGGACTACCGGCTGTACCTGGGCCTGCCCCGGCACGCGTGGACGCCGCGGAACACGATCGTGGACATCGCCGACGGGGAACGCAGCGATTATTCCTACGGCCCGAATTATTTGCTGCGGGCGCTGGCCCACGAGTATCGCAACGGCCACGCCCAGTGGCTCGCGGCCGAACTCGACGCGGCAGGCATCCGCGGATCGGCCGCGCCCTGGCTGAACCTCGTCTGGTACGACCCGGCGGTCTCGCCGAGTCCGCCGAGCGATCTGCCCACGCTGCGGCACTTCGACGACATGGACATCGTCTCGGCCCGCAGCGACTGGTCCGGGGACGAATCGCTGGTGGTGTTCAAGTGCGGCCCCTTCATCGGGCACAAGGCTCTGGCGATGTTCGATCGCGATCCCGGCGGGGGCCACGTCCATCCCGACGCCAATCATTTCGTCGTCTTCGGTTGCGGCGAGTGGCTGATCCGCGACGACGGCTACCGCACGAAGGCCACCTCGCAGCACAACACCCTCTTGATCGACGGAGCCGGTCAGATCGGCGAAGGGGCCATGTGGTTCCAAGGCGACAAGGCGTTGGCCGTGAAGGCCCGGCCGCGCATCGTGCTGGCCGAGTCGACGCCCACGGTCGACCATCTCGTGGGCGACGCCACGGAGGCTTACAGCCGCACTAGCGGCCTCACGCGATTCGTGCGGCATCTGCTGTTCGTCAAGCCGGACGTGCTTATCGTGGCCGACGACATCGCCCTCGCGGCCGCCCGTCCGCTGGAGTTGCGATTCCACCCCGAGGGCCGCACCGTCCGCATGGCCGATGGGGCCTTCGGCTTGACCGGCAAGAAAGCCTCGCTGCGGATCGAGCTATTGACGCCCAACGGCGTCGACGCGGCGACCGGCGAGGACCCGACGGTCGGCCAGGCTGGGAAGCCTCAGCCCGCCATGTTCTCGATCCGGTTGCGCAGGAATGCTTCCGCATGGCGCAACGCCCTCGGGCTGTCGTGGTCCGCGGCGGAAGCCCTGCCCATCAAGATCCGCCTCCAGCAGCGGGGCGATCGCTGGGTTTTCGACTGCGCGGGCCGGGAAGTGACACTCACGTGGTAGTAGCCACCGGTCTTGCCTTTCTTTCATGCCAAGTCGGGACCTGGCCTGGCGGTGGAGTTGGGACTGGCGATTTATTGACGGTTACTCTCATGGGTCTTGACGACCAAATCGAGTATTGGTACGCTCTCCGACCACATCGTAACCCGAAGCGTAAGCGAGGGAGGGCCAACGCTTTC
>CAZASC010000311.1:0-4251 GCA_964487695.1 uncultured Victivallales bacterium | reverse complement strand
GACTTTGGACTCCCTGCCGCCGGCAAAAGCAAATATGAACTGCTGCTTGACCTGGGGCAGTTTTTAGTCTCAAGAGGCACGAAGGGAATGACCACCGTTCTCGTCGTGGACGAGGCACACCATTTGTCCGCGGACATTCTTGAGGAAGTCCGCCTCCTGTCAAACCTGGAAACAACCGACGACAAGTTGTTGCAAATCGTATTGGTGGGGCAGCCCGAACTTGACGAAAAACTGGATTCCGTTGGTTTAAGGCAACTGAAACAGAGAATTGCAGTTCGCACTCAGCTTTCCCCATTGGACCTCGACGAGACAAAGGTATACATCGAAAAGCGGTTGTGGTTTGCCGGAGATCACCCGCAACCAATTCCACTGTTTCCAAATCCAACCATCGCGGCCGTCTTTCGTCATTCGCGTGGTCTGCCCCGTCTTATCAACACGATTTGCGAGAATGGCCTCATTGCAGCGTACGCGCAAAGATTACCTTGCGTAACTCCGGAAATCATAGAGTATGTGGCCAAAGAACTGCGTCTCGATGTAGTTTGCTCGCCTGTTTCGGAGAGAGTTGATAAAAGCAAGGAAATGGACCTTCAACGAGCGATTAATACTCTCCTCGATTTGTATGCCAGCATGAAAAAGCCCGTCGCCAGCGAACCGGATGCAGGCGGGCCGGTCGACTTCGAAATGAGCGAGCATGAGCCATCTATTTGACGCATTACAAAGGTCGGAGAATGAGCGCGCCGAGCCTGGTACTATCGCACCGTCAGAGCCAATTGAACTCCTGCGAGTTGCTGAACGCAGAGTCGCGTCGAAATGGGACGCGACAGCTCTGGTCGAGCAGCCCACAATTGCGGAAGACGCAGAGCGCCCGACCTCGTTCGAAATAGAAACAGAGCAACCCGCAGCCAGGGTTAAGGAGGCACCCACTACCAGCGAGCTTTCCCCTGCTGTTGGAAGCGTGGATGTCTTTGGTCTATTTCAGACCCTGCCGGTCTCTCCTACTCCACAAAACCGGCTCGTGTGCCTCACCGACAGTGATAGCCCAGCGGCTGAAGCCTTTCGCTTACTCGGCGTGCGATTGCGCCATCTCAGGCAGCAACGTCCGCTCAAGAATGTACTGATCACAAGCTCCATCCCGCAAGAGGGTAAGAGCATGGTTTCCGCGAACCTGGCCTGTACTCTCGCTTTAAGAACACAGCAGAAAGTGTTACTGGTTGAGGGGGATTTGCGGCGCCCGACCTTCTCGCAAATGTTCGGGATCGCTAAACATCCTGGTCTATGTGAATGCCTGCAGGGCGAGCGCACCCTTGTAACAAGCATCTATCGCCTCGATGGCGCCGGTTTCTGGCTCTTGCCGGCAGGTAGTGCTCCAAGCAATGCATTGGAGCTCCTGCAATCAGGAAGGCTATCTCCGCTGATGAGTCAGTTGGCCGAATGGTTTGAGTGGATCATCATCGATTCTCCTCCCGTGCTTCCATTGGGCGACACGAGCGTCTGGATGCGGTCGGCGGACGGGGTTCTTCTCGTTACTCGCCAGGAAACCACAGGAAAGCGTGGCCTGAAGAGAGCGATCGAAGCGATCGAATCAAGAAAGCTCATTGGCGCCGTGTCGAACTGCTCGACAAACTCAAATGACTCCGACTATTACTACCGCAGGCCCCGCGTGACACGCGCAAATGTCAGTTCGACAAAGTGAGTCGCCCCAATCCATCGAGTTATATCCCGTCAACCCCATCTCTTGAGATACGGCGTCGTTGCTTCGCTCTTGCGGAGAGAACAAATGGGGCAGGGAACTGGATTTCATAAGTCCCGATTTTCATTCAAGGAAGACCAATGAACCGACACTTCCCAAAGGAGCAAGCCTTGACTATGTCCCGCGTGAAAAATGCTTTGATTCGGGTTGATCCTCTCCGCGAGTCGGCGTCGGCTAAATTACCTGAGGTCCTTAACGAATCGACGTTTAAGCGCATGATTGCTATCGAGCGCAAGAGGACGGAGCGCTCCAGAGAGCCCTTCCTTCTTATGCTGTTGGAGGATGGTCAGGATAAGGGATCGAAAAAGCACGAGAAAGCTCTCGGAAGCGTAGTGTCCGCCCTTCTATCGACTATCAGGGACACAGACGTCATCGGCTGGCACGAAGAAGGGGCTACACTTGGCGTAATTTATACGGGCTTGGTCGCCGACAATCGAAACTCAGTCCAAAGTATGATCCTGAAAAGGGTAAGTGTTGCATTGCAGAATCAGTTGACTTTTGACCAGTTTAGCCGAGTCAATATTTCGTTCCACTTTTATCCTGACAACTGGGACTTTGACAATTCAGGGCGTCCAAGCAATCCAGCTTTGTATCCTGACCTATTGAACGCCGATGAAGGCAAACGATCGTTGGCTGGTATTAAGCGTGCAATGGACATCGTCGGCAGTTCATTCATGTTGATCCTGTTGGCGCCCTTGCTCATTTTCATCGCCTTGGCGATCAGAGCGTCGTCCAAAGGGCCCGCTCTCTTTAAGCAAAAAAGGGTTGGGCAGCAAGGTCAACTCTTTACCATGCTTAAATTTCGGTCGATGTACATCAACAATGACCATACCGTGCACAAAGAGTTTGTAACTAAATTCATTGCCAGCGAAGCAAAACATCAGCCGTCGACCGGGAATGGAGAGGGCATGTACAAGCTTACCAACGATAAAAGAATCACTCGATTAGGCAAGTTCCTGCGAAAGACCAGTATGGATGAGTTCCCGCAATTGCTGAACGTCCTCAAGGGAGACATGTCGCTTGTCGGCCCCCGCCCCCCGATTCCATACGAGGTGGCAGTTTACGAGACGTGGCATCGTCGCCGAGTATTGGGAGTCAAACCCGGGATTACAGGGCTGTGGCAGGTTAGCGGGAGAAGCCGGGTCAAATTCGACGAAATGGTAAGGCTCGATGTTCGATACGCAGAATCATGGACACCATGGCTCGACTTCATAATCCTCTTGCGTACCCCGCTCGCAGTGATTAGAGGCAATGGAGCGGCGTGAACTCTGCGTTCCAAACCGCTCGATGATACCGGTCTTTGTCGCATTCGTCTCTTTACTTTCAGGGTTAGCTCTTGAACTTACGTTTATTCCTGATTAACTGCGTTTGAACCGCACGGTGAAAGCACTATGAATTTCGGAGTCATTGGTTACGGCTACTGGGGACCAAACGTCGTGAGGAATCTCATGGCTTTGGAGGGTTCCAAGGTGCTTGCAGTTGCGGATATCAGCCCAGTCGCACGAAAGCGCGCACAAAAAGCATATCCCGGAATCAATGTGACTTCGAACGCCGCGGATGTGATCTCGTCAGCTCAGATCGATGCCATTGCCGTCATTACCCCGGTTTGGACGCACTTCGCACTGGCAAAGGCTGCGTTGGAGAATGGCAAGCATGTGTTTGTGGAGAAGCCGTTCACTTCCACAATGGCGCAAGGAGAGGAACTGATCAACCTTGCTGCGCAAAAGAACCTCAAGATAATGGTGGACCATACTTTCTTGTTTACCGCAGCCGTTAAGAAGATCTCACAATTGGTTGACGAGGGAACTCTGGGCAAGCTCTATTACTACGATTCCACCCGCGTCAACCTGGGAATGTTCCAACACGACGTCAACGTTCTTTGGGACCTGGCTCCGCACGATCTTTCCATCATGGATCACCTCATCGAACCAAGCCCCGAAGCAATCGTCGCCACCGGCCAAGGTCATCTCAATGGTCACGAGGATGTGGCCTTCATTACGCTTTATTTCCCTGAAAAAGTCATCGCTCATATCAATGTCAATTGGCTCTCTCCAGTAAAAGTAAGAACGACGCTCATCGGTGGTGAGAAGCGCATGGTTGTGTGGAACGATCTCGAAGCGGACGAAAAGGTGAGAGTCTACGACAAGGGAGTAAAAATCAACAACAACGAAGGCGTCTACGAATTGCTTGTGAATTATCGCTCAGGCGATATGTGGGCTCCTCATCTGGACCAGATTGAGGCTCTGCATCAGGAACTGTCGTACTTTGTAGACTGCATTTCGACAGGCAAAGAGCCAATTAACGATGGATGTGCGGGTCTCCGGGTAGTCAAGATGCTCGAAGCTGCCAGCGAATCGCTGAGCAAGAGAGGATCTCTGGTTTACCTGTGAATTCCTACCAGTGCATTTCTGACGATGTCAGGCTGGGGAGTAACGTCCGTCTCTCAAAGTTTATAAATTTGTACGGGTGTGAGATTGGAGACGACACAAAGATCGGGGCGT
>CAZASC010000310.1:0-4252 GCA_964487695.1 uncultured Victivallales bacterium | reverse complement strand
AACAGTATCAAACAATCGGTAATGGAACTGCAGTCGCAACGATGGTGAGCGACACTCAAAGCGTCGACATTTCAGTCAATGAAGTTGACGCGGCAAAATTGAAAGTCGGACAGAAAGCGACGATTACCTTTGATGCCTTGCCGAATATTTCAATTGCCGGCACAGTTTCTTCAGTTAACACAATCGGCACAGTTTCTTCGGGAGTCGTTTCTTATGCTGCTGTCGTGACTTTTGACACGCCAAATGCAGACGTGAAGCCCGGAATGAGCGCGACGACCGACATCATCACCGGTTCTGAAACTGGAATTGTTGTTCCGAGCAGCGCTATTAAAACAACAAATGGCAGGAGCTATGTGAATATGTTTAATCCGCCTTTGTCTGCTGAAGCGGTGACGCAGGCGGGCGCAAGCGGCGTTACATCCCCTTCTGCACCGACACCAGTGATGGTCACAACCGGACTTTCTGACGATACGAATACGGTTGTAGAAACAGGGCTCGTATCGGGCGAACAAGTCGTAACAGAAACAATCGCAGGAACGAGCGCGACAACCGCAAAGACATCTGCGGCTGCATCAACTTCAATATTCGGTGGTGCACGTGGCGGAGGCGGGGGTGCGATACGCATTGGCGGCTAAAGATGATTACGTTAAAAAACATCACGAAGACATACGGAACCGGTCCAGAAGCATACACGGCGCTTTCTGGCGTTTCGTTCACAATTGATAAAGGTGAATTCGTCGCCATCATGGGTCCTTCGGGAAGTGGTAAGTCGACGATGATGCACATTCTTGGCTGTCTCGACACGCCGACATCGGGCACGTATGAACTTGATGGGAAAGACGTGTCGACCATGACCGATGATGAGCTCGCGGAAATTCGTAAAGATAAAATCGGTTTCGTTTTCCAATCGTTCAATCTTCTGCCGAGAACAACCGTTCTACGAAATGTCGTGCTCCCTTTGGTATATGCTGGCGTGCCACACGAAGAACGCGAAGAACGCGCGGCGGCGTCGCTCATCGCCTCTGGACTCACCCGCGAATTTTTCACTCACCTTTCAAACCAACTCTCTGGTGGCCAGATTCAACGCGTCGCGATTGCGCGCGCGCTCGTCAACGACCCAGCACTTATTCTCGCTGACGAGCCAACCGGAAATTTGGATAGTAAAACGAGTTTAATCGTACTCGATACGCTTCAAGAATTGAATCGTAAACATGGAAGAACTATTATTCTCATCACGCACGAACCAGATATCGCTGAACACGCCAATCGCATCATTCGCCTTCGCGATGGAGAAATTATTTCTGATGAAAAAAATCGTTCGGTGCGCGATGCGGATCACGAGGTAAAGTTGTATAGCGAAAAAACACACCATGAAAAATCGTGACATTTTAGAAGAGACGTATGCTGCCCTTTCGGCGAACAAAATTCGTTCGGGGCTCACGATGCTCGGCATCGTTATTGGCATCGCGTCGGTCATTGCGCTCGTGGCAATCGGTCAAGGCGCTTCAAATTCTGTACAGTCATCAATTGAATCAATTGGTTCAAATCTGATTGAAGTGATGCCTGGCGCGGCGAAGACAATTGGCTTCGGCGCTTCAGGCGGCCGCGGCACTGCAAAAACGCTCACGCCCTCCGATGAAAACGCGATTGCATTAGTCGCGAATGTTGCTGCGGTTTCTGGAGAATATTCCGGCCGTTATCAAATTACCGCCGCAGGAGCGAACACGAACACCACGGTCGACGGCGTGAATGCGGCGTATGCCACCATTCGCAATCTCGTCATGGATCAAGGAACATTTCTAAGCGATACACAATCAACTTCACTCGCAAAAGTTGCTGTTGTCGGACCAACGGTCGTGGACGATCTCTTCAATGGCGGGACAACGCCGACAACCGTCGCGGACGCAAGCGCTGCAGCGGCTGCTGCGATTGGGCAAAACATTCGCGTCAACAATCTTCAATTTACAATCATTGGAGTAACGAAAACGAAGGGCAGTTCCGGGCCGGGCAATCAAGACGACGAGGTTTATATTCCGATGGGAACGGCGCTTCAATATTTCGCCGGTAATGGGAATCAATATCTATCGACCATCGATATCCAAGCGGCGAGCCAGAGCGCAATGACGCAGGTGCAAAACGATGTGACGGCGCTTCTCTTGTCTCGGCATAATATTTCAGATCCGACAAAAGCAGATTTCAGTATTTTGAATCAAGCCGACATTGTTTCTGCCGCTTCAAGCGTCACTTCTACATTCACCACCCTCCTCGCTGCGGTCGCCGGCATATCGCTTATCGTCGGCGGCATCGGCATTATGAATATGATGCTCACGACGGTGACCGAGCGTATGCGCGAAATCGGACTGCGCAAAGCAATCGGCGCGACGAAGAAAGATGTGAATACTCAATTCCTCGCGGAGGCAATCGCGCTCACCTTCATAGGCGGCGCGCTCGGCGTGATTCTTGGCGTCGGCATTTCATTTATCGTAACCTGGACTGGTATCGAAAGCGCACAAGTGACATTCTCTTCAATTCTGCTCGCCTTCGGCGTTTCTGCGATTATCGGTGTCGTCTTCGGCTGGTATCCGGCGTATCGCGCGTCAAACTTGAATCCGATTGATGCGCTTCGGTATGAATAGAGCGCCAGAAATGCAAAAAATGAATAGTAGGACATGGCCGCTCGAACCGGAGCGCGATTCATTTTTTGCATTTCTGGCGCGTAATAGAAAATAATAAAATATAATTAAATAAATATGAATAAAACATCAATCATTACCGGGGTTGTCGCGCTAGTCGTCGGACTTGGCGTTGGTTATTACGGTGCGGGCGTTCTTCATCCGGCAGCAACAACGCCAACACGAGGAAGTTTCGCTGGAGCTGGCGGCGCCGCGCGCGCTGGAGCTAACGGAGCAGGTCTTCTTTCTGGTACCGTCGCCGCATCAGATGCTGGAAGTATTACCCTTGACACGCGCGACGGCAGTTCGCATGTCGTTCTTATCACTCCGAGCACGACCGTTTCTAAAAGCGTGAGCGGTAGCGAATCTGATGTCACCGTCGGCGCGACGGTCATCGTCTCCGGCACGACCAACAGCGACGGCTCAGTCTCGGCTTCTTCAATCCAATTGCGTCCTGCGATGCCTCCTGCTACAGTTCAACAATAATGATGCGCGCGTTTACAATTTTTATTGTCATCCTTCTCGCACTCGGCATGATCGTGATGTTCTTCCCTGCTCTCTTTTCGCATTAAAAAATTGTGTTCGGCAGTATAAAACGAAAACCGAGCCATAAAGGCTCGGTGAGACAAACAAAATCAACGAGAGGTGGAGCTGGGGGAGTGTGAAAGGAAAATAGGGAAAAGAAAGGAAAAGGGATGTTGATATGTTGTCTAAAAAGAGCAAGCGATATGTTTAACGTCTGGTAGCAAAGTGCATTTGCGAATCGCACCAAGACGGGGAAGCTGATCAAAAGATCAAAATCCCGGAAAGAGCTGTCAGTTCAACGAACTGACTTTTGTAGATTCCAGCCGTGCCGTAATCTACACCTACAGTATATTCCCCGCCGTCTAGATGTCAATGGCAAAACGCCGCGAGCGAAGCTCGCGGCGTTTTGCCATTTCGCACAGGATTTAACTACTGAACACCCTGCTCCTTGTTTCTAGATTCCTGACAATTCTTGCAGTGGCACCAGCGACCATGCCAACAACGACGCTTCCCGAGCATACAGATACCGACGATGATGAGAATAACCGGCCACACTATACTCCACGAGAAATATGGGATGAGCCCAAGATTATGGAGAAGAAATAGTGCGCCGATAACAATAAGGATAGATCCAATCATAATTTACTAAAATAATTTATTAATCACCTTATAATAACACAGCGACCAAAAAGATTGTTATAATTTGTGGATGAAGAATTTTAGCTTGAAGCTGATCGATGTCATGGTCGCGGTTATTCTTGGCTTTGGTTTTCAGTGGTGGCCATCATTGCATGAACCGTGGCAATATTTTGCGTTTATATTTGTGTACATCGACATAATTGATTATTGGATGGACTACGGTCCTTCTCTAAAGAAATTTCCGCCAAAACGCGAAATTGATCTTATGTTGGATGTTGCAATTATGTTTGCACTTTTTCTCTATATCTACAGCTCTCAATTAACTATCGCGTACTTCTTTGCATCTTTTGTTTTTTTAAGAATACTGGATTATTTTTGGCTGTTGAGTTCCAAACGAGAGTTCCATCCCACCGGTT
>CAZASC010000309.1:3867-4278 GCA_964487695.1 uncultured Victivallales bacterium | reverse complement strand
CGACTCGACAAATAGTTCAAGCCATCAGGGTATCTGATGGTTTTTTTATTTTACTTGACTTTATTATATAATATGCTATAATTGTAGCAGATTCAAGGTTTCAGCCGTGCCGTGTGGCATGTGATGAAAGCCTTGAAAAACGCCTACAATCCTGAACAATTCCGCAATTCTGAACAATTCTGCACTTTAAAAATATGAAGACAACAATTCCAGCAACAACGAAAATTATCTTTGGCTTCGTCGAAAGAGCCTTGAGATTGAGCTACGACAACCGCGCGGTCAGTTTTACTACGGTGGCTGTTGCCGGCCTTGGCCGCTCATTGTCAATCTCTTCCGCTACCGGCCCGATGTATGTCGAAGCCGGTCAGACGACGCCCATCTTCGATGGGTTCTTGCCGAAAATGCCCCTGC
>CAZASC010000309.1:0-3857 GCA_964487695.1 uncultured Victivallales bacterium | reverse complement strand
GGTCATGGAAGTTTTGGAAGAAAATAATCGCAAGGAAGTGGTCGCTTGGGGCTACGCTCGGTTCTGGCGGAAGGCTGAAAATACGATCAGTCGCCGTCCCCGCTACCGGGTGACGAGGGAAAATCGTTTCCAGGGTCAAATGATGAAAAATGAGGCCCGGAAGGAAATTTTCTTTGAGGGCAACCTCGATGAACTCATTTCTCTCTGTCCTCGCGATGGCCTGCGGATAAGCTCGGTGGACAAGTTGGCGCCGGTGTACAAGACCGGCCCCGTGACCGCTCTGCATCGCTTCGAGGTCAAACAGAACGGTTCCGATTGGACGGCTTGCGACGACCCTCGTCCGTTTCCCGAAGGCCAGATGTACCGTCTGACCTATTGGAAGGAAAAGGGTTCGCTTGTCCAGCTCGCCATGGGAACGGCACTTGCGATCGATGCCAAATTCCCGCATACTTCGCGTGACCAGGCCGATCCGCTCCTTGCCTATCAGAACAGTACGACGGCCGGCGAAAGCGAAGGCTACCTGTACTGGGAGCGTTATGACGCTTCGGTTCCCCAAGGCGAACGGCCGTGGACGGAAGTTGCCGATCCTCGACCGGTGTACGAAATGTATGCCAAGGTTTCGGCGCCGTCAGTTGTGGTGCCTACGCCGAAAGTAACGCCGATGCCTGCGGCAAAGAAGCCTCGGCAGTTCTCGAAGACGGTGAAGAGCTTCGATGAATTCGACGCTTCGGCGGATCCCCTTATACGGGCCGCAGTTGCAGCGTGGTAAAGTTATCTTCATCCAAAATGCCCAACCGATTTCAATCGGCTGGGCATTCTTTTTTTATTTTTTTTTATATTATTTTCTACTGTCATTTAATCAATGTCGCATGGTACAATCTTTCTATGACCCAATCAGAAGCCCTCACCATCCTCAAAACTGGCGCGAACGTCTTTATCACCGGTCCCGCCGGAAGCGGCAAGACGTACGTCGTCAATAAATACATCGCCTATTTGCGCGAGCATCATGTGCCCGTCGGTATCACCGCGTCCACCGGCATTGCCGCGACGCATCTCGGCGGCATGACCATCCATGCATGGTCGGGTATCGGGGTCAAAGACAGGCTCTCGGATGAGGATCTTGATGCCATTGTCAAAAAGTCGCAGACGCGACGGCGTATCGAAGAAGCGGCTGTGCTTGTCATTGACGAAGTTTCCATGTTGCATCATTTTCGGCTGGATCTCGTGGATGAAGTTTTACGGCATGTGCGCAAATCCGAACTGCCGTTCGGTGGCATGCAAGTCGTGCTCTGCGGCGATTTTTTCCAATTACCACCGGTGTCAGGCTATGGCGAGCCGGAGCCGAAATTCGTCTATCATTCGCGGGTTTGGCGAGCAGGGAATAAAGGTGAAGATCAAGATGAAGATGACGGCGATGGTCACAACAGCCAATTTACCGTCTGTTATCTTTCCGAAAATTATCGTCAAGTGGATGATGTCGCACTTTCCATTTTAAATGAAATCAGAAGCGGCGAAGTGTCGGATGAAGCGCGCGAACATTTGCGGAGCCGGTATCGTGAACGTGGCCGCGATTCCAGTGTGAGTGATATATTGACGCGTCTTTTTACTCACAACATCAGTGTTGATACGGTCAACGACGCCGAGCTTGCAAAAATTCCCGGCCCCGAATGTTCGTATGAAATGACTTCGCGAGGCCGCAAGCCGCTTGTCGAAACGTTGAAGAAATCATGTCTCGCGCCCGAGCTCTTGCGTCTGCGCAAAGGCGCTCGTGTCATGTGCGTCAAGAATAATTTCGAAAAAGGTTATGTCAATGGTACTCTCGGCGTCGTCGTTTCATGTGGGCCCGGGGTTGATCCGGTTATTCGCACAGCTGGGCGTCCGAAGCAAGGTGGAATGGCAGGGCACGACACAACAGAATATGAAGGTGCTAAAACCATCACCATCGAGCAGGCGAGTTGGACGATAGAAGACGATGGTAAAGTCCTCGCCGAGATTCAACAATATCCTCTGCGCTTGGCGTGGGCAATCACCGTGCACAAAAGTCAGGGCATGAGCCTCGATGCGGCGGAGGTTGACCTCTCGCAATCCTTTGAGCCGGGCATGGGCTATGTGGCGCTCTCGCGGGTGAGGACACTCGCGGGACTTACGATTCTTGGCATGAACGAAATGGCTCTTCACGTCCACCCCGAAGTTCTCGACTACGATCATCATCTTCGTCAGTTGTCTGAAACTTCCCGAGGTATGCTCGCCGCCGAGAATGACAAGAACATTGCTCACAAGCAAGCCGAATTTTTAGCCAAAGTAGCACCGCTCTATCGTCTGTCCCGTGATCAGAAAATGTCCACCTTTGAGAAAACCGCCGAACTTATCCGCCGTGGTAAGTCGCTCAAAGAAATCGCCAAGAGTAGGGAATTGACGGTGGAGACGGTCATTGCTCATATTGAACATTTGATTGGAGCAAAAAGTGAATTTGAGACGCTCAAGCTCGCCGACATCACCTATTTGAAACATGAAATTTCGCCGCAATATTTCAGTAAAATTGAAAAAGCTCTCGAAGAAGTCTACGATACCCAAATAAAGAAAATCAACAAGGGCGGCAACACCGAACTTGCGAACTATCAGCTACCACTTCTTTCGCCGGTCAAATCGAAGCTTGGCCCGAACATTTCTTTCAAGGACATTCGGCTCGCGAGAGTGCTTTTGGGATATGTTAGATAAAATCGAGTCACTAGAATCAGGCTCTTGACAGAGAAAAGAAATAATGATAGGTTCCATTGTAGACTCCGTAACTCAACAAACTTGCAATATGCAAGAAAACAAGAAAGAAAGGAAAGTTCTATGAAATTAATATTGTTTCGTCCGTTATTGTCCTCATTGGTTTGCACAGCTTTTGTTTGTGCCGCCATTACATCGTTGCCTGTCAACGCTCAGTCCGGGCCTGAACCGGCCCCTGTTAGTATATATGTTTATCCGATACTTCTGCCGGTTTCGTCATCGTCGGCATTTATGTCGGCGGCCACAAATACAGTCATGCAGACGTACGTTTCAGGCACGCCGTTGGGAACGTTGGGACACAAGCTTGTGCCGTCGTATATTGCCCAGTCGGTGGATAGTTATACCAACTGGACATTGTGGTTTCTCGTCGATATCAGAGGCAGAGATTCGTCGGTGTTTTTTTCACCAACGAATTTGAGCTTCAATTTTTGGAGTTCGGATTATGTGACGAATGCCGATCTACTCGGTACCACTCGCGTCTATAATAACCCCAACACCAATTACACGATGACCCCGAGCGCTATGGGTGTTCTCTACGGCTCTGGCGGTCCCGGCGTCAATGATAACCTTGTTGCACAAGGCGGTTGGAATCAAATGGTCAATCGTTTCATTTTCATCGGGGCCAGTGGCAATGCCTTTGGCTACAATGATGCGAGCGGCATGGGTAATATCTCATCGTATATGCAGTCTTTCACTAATTATTTGGTGACGGGGACATGGTCTCTTATGCCTCCTGGTCCTGGCAGTTCCGGTGGTATTGGTTATGCCGGCAATCCTGTAACGGCCCACGTTACCCTGCAGATGACGGATCAGCCGATTCGTCCAGTCCTCGATATTCGTCTTCAGGACGGGAAAGTCAACGTCGGCATTGATGTGTCCACGAATCAGACTGCTATCTTGAGGTTCTTCCCAAATCTGCCGTTTGGTAGTGAAGGGGAAACAATTATCGGTACGTGGAATGCCGGCGATGCACCGTTTGCTTTTCTGCCAACGGATCCATCTTCAGGTAATCAAGGTTATTTTGACGCCATTATCGAGTGATATTGTTCTTTACGCGCATTGCTTGCAATGCGCGTTTTATA
>CAZASC010000308.1:0-4283 GCA_964487695.1 uncultured Victivallales bacterium | reverse complement strand
GCGGCGCTACCATCCCTCCGAATCGCATCATCCATGCATGGCGGGGGAAAATACGAATCCGCTGTCAATGCGGCTACTCGGGGAGGGGATTCCCGCGACTGCCGGTGGATGGATTAACGGCCAGCGTAGACCGCTTTAACCGATGCTATGCGGCTTTCGCAGAATGGAGGCAACCATGCAATCCGATTTTATAACCGCTCAAGACCGCCTGCACCCGCCGAGACATTGGAGATGGAGTCCGCAGCGTGAGCCGATAGGAAATGTGTTCTTGCTCTGGTACTGCGGGGCGATCTTAACGTGGTTGATACTGGAGAATGTGTTTGGAGGGTGAGACATGAGATTAAAACGTCTTGAACTTACGAATTTCAAAGGCTTACGGCATTTTGTGTTCGAGCCTGACGGCAACGGAGCCGATATCTTCGGGGCCAATTTCTCGTGTAAGTCCACGGTCTGCAATGGCTGGCACTGGTTGCTGACCGGCAAGGACTCGGCCGGCAAGCAGGCAACCGGCAGGTCGTCTTTCGAAATCAAGCGGCTTGATAACGGTGTCCCCGAACATGGGGGCGAAAACGAAGTCGAGGCGCTAATAGAACTCGACAGCCGCGCCGCGCACACAATCAAAAAAGTGTTCCGAGAAGTTTGGGAAAAACACCGGGGCGGCGAAAAAACGCTTAAGGGAAATACAGTGGATCACTTCCTCGATGGAGTGCCCGTAAAGGAAAAAGAATATCTTGATTTTCTTAACTCCATTGCAACTCAAGAAGTGCTCCAGATCCTGACCAATCCCGCATATTTCCCCTCGATGCTTCCGTGGGAGCGGAGACGGCAGATCCTCGTGGGTCTTTGCCCCGAGATAACGGATGAAGACGTTTACGCATCGAACCCGAAGCTTGAAGATCTACGCACCATTCTGGAGGGTCCGCCTGTCCGCACGGTCGAGTCACACCTGAAGGTCTGCAAGGCCCGCAAGACGGAGCTGAACAAAGCTATTGACGATATACCCGTGCGCGTATCCGAACAAAAGCGCAACATAATTGACGGCGGCGCCCAGGAGGGTCCGGTCAGGGCGAAGATTGCCGAGCTGCAGAAAGAAAAATCCGCCCTGGATACACAACTTGTAACTCTGGAATCAGGCGGGGCAATCGCTGACAAAAAGCGCGAACTGGCTGAGATCGAAACGCAATTAATCCAGCTCCAGAACAAAGAATCCCGTTTACTGAACGAGAACTTGGAGGCCAAACGACACGAACTGGGGAGCCTTAAATTCGGCCTCGGAGCACTCGAAGCCGATACCCGCAAATTCTCTGGGAAGATCGCGGAAAACTCCGTCACCATCAGGCAGCACAAGCAAAAAATGGACGACCTCCGCGCCGAATGGATAGCCCTGAACGCTTCAGTTTTCGAGGCGCCCGATACTTGCCCGACCTGCGGACAAAATATTCCCGAGGACCAGATTGAAACTGCAAGGGCTACATTCAACATCCACAAGGCTGAAGGGCTCAAGGGCATAAACGCCGAGGGCGGGCGCTTAAAAGAACTGGTTGCCGGACTCGAAGCCGAGAACGCGAAACATGCAGAAACGGGCGAGATAAAACGCCAGGCCGCCGAGAAGTTGAGCGGTGAAATTAAGGCACTGGAAGAAGAAATTAAGAATCCGGTCGAATTAACACCGGACAGCATTGAACGGCAGAAATTCCAACAACAAAAAACCGCCCTGGAATCCGAAATCGCCTCCATCATCGAAAACCGCCAGGGCGCCATTGACGAGATCCGCGAGCAGATCGCCGCACTCGGGAGCGTGATTCAAACGCACAACACCGTCCTGGCCCAAATCGAGCAGAACAAAACCAGCCTGAAGCGGATCGCGGAACTAAACAAAGAACATCGGGACTTCGCCGGGGCACTTGAAAAAGTCCAGCGCGAAATATTCCTTTGCGAAGAATTCACCCGAGCTCAGGCGCAGCTAATCACCGGCAATGTCGAATCTCATTTCGAGTTTGCGAAGTTCAAGCTTTTCGATGACCAACTCAATGGGACGCTCATCCCGTGCTGCGAAGTGACCACGCCCAACGGCGTACCCTTCACGCAGGATTCAAGTGGTTCGGAAAAAGTTCACGCCGGCCTCGACATAATCAAGACCCTATCGAAACACTACGGTTTGACGCTCCCGATTTTCTGCGACGACGCCGAGCGGACAACGGATTTCCCCAAAATGGACAGCCAGATGATACGGCTCTATGTGAGCCGCGAAGATGCAATTTTACGCATAGAAAGGAATGAAGAAAATGCCAGAGCAGCAGCCTAACGCAGTAGCAACGCAGAGCCAACCACGCGCCCTTACCGTAAAAGAGGAAACCGTCGATACCATCCTGACAAAAGTTCAGAAATTCCAGGAGCGCGGCGAACTGGACCTGCCCTCAAACTATTCGGCCGGCAACGCTCTCAAAAGCGCATGGCTGATCTTGCAGGGCGTGGTGGACAAAAACAGCAAGCCGGTCCTTCAGACCTGCACACGGCACAGCGTAGCAAATAGCCTCCTGGACATGGTTCTCCAGGGTCTCAATCCTGCCAAAAAGCAGGGCTACTTCATCGCCTACGGAAGCACCCTTGTATTCCAGCGCTCCTACTTCGGGACCATGGCCGTGACAAAACAGGTAGTGGACGGCGTAGCCGACATATACGCCACTGTGGTCTATGACGGAGACGAATTCGAATATGAGATCGTCCGGGGCCGAAAGCGCGTCCTGAAGCACACACAGAAGCTTTCCAATGTGGATGACAAGAAGATCGTGGCCGCTTACTGCCAGATCATTTTCGAAGACGGTTCAGAGATCACCGATATCATGACCATGGCACAGATCCGAAAGTCATGGGCGAAGTCAAAGATGAATCCGAATGCGGATGGCTCGATACACTCTCAATTCCCCGAGGAAATGGTCCGCAAGACGATCATCAACCGGGCTTGCAAAGACCTGATCAACTCCAGCGACGACAAGAACATCAAGAGCAAATCCGTTCTGGCCGCAATCACGAGATCGGACGAAGAAAAAGACGAGATAGCGGCAGATATGGAGATTGAGGCGAACGCGAACCATGAAGTAATCGACGTGGAATCATCGCCCGCTCAGGAATCCGCTCCGGTTAACGGTGGAGCGCAACCGCCACCCGAGGAACAGCTGCAGGGCGCAGAAGCGGGGCCGAATTTTTAGCCATGGGAATCCACAACAACACGTCACCCATAGACGAAACGGCCCTCATCGAAGGGGTGAGGGCCAAACTGGCGCCGATTCCCCTGCTTGCCGCGCCGCCAACAAAGAGGGGCAAGCGAAAATACAGGAAGGGCGAACAGATCAAGAGCATTATTGATCTGATCATGCGCTTGGGTGCAGGAGATTGGGTTTATCTTCACGGGCAACCAAAACACCCGTCCATTCTGATGAATATGTCGCTCAACACGTTAATTGGTTTCTGCCGGTATGGAGCGGTATTCGTGGCGGAAATGAACGAGGTGGATCATGGAATTTAAAGCACTCGCATCCAGTAGCAGCGGAAACGCATACATCCTCTCCGATGGCGGCGAATCCATAATGATCGAGGCGGGTATCCCATGGCCCAAGGTCCAGAAGGCAATGGATTTCCAGACTGGAGCGATTCAGGCGTGCCTAGTCACGCATGGGCACAAGGACCACTCCGGATACGTTGGGAGTGTATTGAGGGCCGGGATTGATGTCTACACACCATTTGATGAAAGATTTGTTGGACATCACCGGATACATTTTGTCCCTTCCGACCAGCAATTCGGATTCACTGTGGGCAGATGGAGCATCAAGAGTTTTCCGGTGAAACATGACGTTGTCTGCGTGGGCTATTTGATCGGCAGGGTAAGCCTGGAATACGGCATTGAGCGAGTTTTATACCTCACGGACTGCCTCTATAGTCCGTTCCGCTTCAAGGGTTTGGCCATGATCCTGCTCGGAGTGAATTACAGCAAAGACACGATTTCGCCCGACATCGAGCCGGCCGTCAGGAAACATATTATCCAGGGGCACATGTCGCTTCAGACAGCAATTGAGTTACTAAAAGCAAATGACCTGAGCCGCGTCCGGGAGATTTGGATTTTGCATTGCTCGGCACAAAACAGCAATGCCGAAATGTTTAAGCGCGAAATCGAAAAGCTAACCGGCAAACCCACGTTCGTGGCCGCTGAAAACGCATGTGGGGCCCCTAACGGACGCCACGATCTTTAAGTCAACGGCGGGGGAGTGAGTGATTTACTACAACGA
>CAZASC010000307.1:0-4295 GCA_964487695.1 uncultured Victivallales bacterium | reverse complement strand
ACGGAGAATTGTAATTCACGACACTGTCACTGGTGAAGTTCGTGCCGGTGAGCGTGAATAGTGTGGTCTCACGACTACTGGCGAGCCATGTAAGTCTCGGAGTAATCGACGTAAGTGTTGGAGTCGGAAGAGTCGGGGTTACCGCCGCCGAAGGCGACGATGCCGGGCTGTTGCCGACGCTGTTCGTGGCATAAACGGTGCAGGTATAACTCGCGCCGTTCGTGAGCCCGGTCACCAGAATCGAAGTCGTTATACTCGTCGTTGATTTTGAATCGGTAGAGCTTGTACAAGTTGCCGTGTAACTCGTGATACTCGCTCCGCCATTGCTGGCGGGCGGGTTGAAGTTGACGGTGATCTGCGCATTCCCTGGTACCCCAACCACATTGGTCGGAGCGCTTGGAACCGTTGCGGGAGCTGTCGGAGTGACAGTAGCCGAAGCGGCAGATGCCGGCCCGTTGCCAACCGAGTTTGTCGCGTACGCCGTACAAGTGTACGGGTCGCCGTTCGTTAGCCCAATCACGACGATCGGACTGCCTGTGCCACTCACGGTTCCAGAAGTGGAGCCGCTAGAAGAACTCGAACAGGTTGCTGTGTAGCTTGTGATTACCGCCCCACCATTGCTGGCGGGCGCGACAAACGCCACTGAAACCTGTGCGTTTCCAGCTGTTCCAACCACATTGGTCGGAGCGCCCGGAACTGTGTTTGTTGGCGGCGGCGTGCCACCGCCACCGCTCGGTTTTTCGCCGCAAGCGGCGAAAAGAAGAGAAGAAACAACAAGTACTGCTACAGACACAAATTTTCTCATCCCACTACCTCCTGACACCGACGCGTTACCTAGCCGTAGTGTCAAAGAACTTTCTAGTTAAAACAATATAGAATTCAATCTTTTTGTCAAGGCGGCTTTACGACCCGTTTAGGATGTCAATCTCCTGCTGGAAGTCGGCGGTGAATTGCATCACACTGTCGCCATACGGCGCGAATGCCGGATTTGTATAATAACTTCCTGCGAAATATTTGAGCGCCGCCGTTCTCTCTGCCGACAGAGTCTGCGCGCCGGCTCCGAGATCAGTCATATAAAGTGCGATGGCGGTAAATGCGTCCAGATTGTCCCAAGGATTCGCCTGTTCGCCTGGATGCCCGGCAAGTTTTGAAATTCTATCTTGATACAGCACCCAGGTTGAAGGAATAAATTGCGCCGGACCCATCGCTCCGCCATAACCGCTCGATTGCGGGCATGAGACTGGCATCGCTAGCGGATCGAGTCCGAGCGCAGAAGTAATCGCCATAAACGGATCCACATCGCGAGACGGTTTCATCACATCGGGTATTAATCTGCCGGTATTTTTGCCTTTTCCGTCGCCTTTGTTCGGCGAATTGGTCAAGAGACATTGCCCGACATTCGCCCCGAGATCGGTTTCTTGTTTAAGAATGCCGAGGATGAATGCTGGATCGATGCCGGTTGCCGCGCCAGCCTGCTTCGCGAGCGTGATTGCGGTCGGAAGCGGAATTTGTCCGCCGCCACCGGCGAGTTGGAAGAGTTCTGTGCGAATCTGCGCGGCTGTTTTCTGATTGCTCGCGATGAGTTTCTCATAATTTGCTTCGACGCCTTTTGTTTGCGCGAGCAATTCTTTCTTACTTGCCTCTTGAGTTTGTACCGACTGCTCGGCGACTTGAGCCGCCTGCTGTAATTGTTCTTGTTCGGCAAGCCGTGTTTGAAGTACTTGTTCTTCTGCTGCAGTCGAAGAACTGGTCGTCTGAATTTGACTGAAAGAATCGGAAATTGAGCTTTGTATAGAAGCGAATGCATCGAGATCGCTGAAAAAACCAGAAACATCCTGCGAACCTAGAGCAACCGAGACAGCAGAATAATCATCCAGCACTTGCGTCTGACGCAATATTTGTGCGAGCGATTCTTTTTCTGCAGAAAGTTGAGCTGAAAGTGAAGAAAGTGTTTGATTGTGTGTATCGATGTCGCCATTAAGCTGCGTGATGGTGAGATTAATTGCCTGCACTTGCAACTGTGCTTTATCAATTTCCGCATTAAAAGCGTCTATCTGTGTTTGGAGCGTTTGATGCTGATTCTGCGCGGTGTCGAGAAGCTGTTGTTGTGCGGCAATTTGATTCTCAATCTGGTCAAGCTGGCTTTGAAGTTCTTGCTGACGATCTGCAACAGCCTGTGTCATGTCCTGCGCAAAAGTCGAAAACGGGAGGACAATAAGAACGCATACGAATAAATAGAAAATGAGCCAGCGCATTGCCGACTCATTTTATCATAGCTTTAATTATTCTTCCTTTGCCTCGGATGACTCAGCATCCTCCTCGAGCTTGCCCTTCTTTTCTACTTCAATTGTAGATATGTCAGCAGGCGCGGCGACTTCTTCTGCTTTTTCTTCAACCACTTCTTGAATAAGCGCTACAATTTCATCCGGATCTGCGACAAGCGTGACGCCAGTTGGGAGTTTGAGATCCTTCGCACGAATCTGGTCGCCGATTTTTTCAAGCACAGAGAGATTAACTTCGATATCGTGCGGAAGATTCATCGGATCGGCTTCTACTTCGAGCTCGTGGAGCACTTTAATCAAATTCGCACCAGCCTCAACCGCCGGCGATTCGCCGATAAATGAAAGAGGAATTTCAACTTCGACTTTTTTGCCTTTTGTCACTGCATAAAAATCAACGTGCTCTGGATGATTGTTGATTGGATCGTAGACAACTTCGTGGATCAGAGTCGGGAGCGGAGTTCCTAGACCGTCGAGAGAAACAATGGTCGCTTCACCCGCTTCGCGCAGGATTTTTTCAAATTCGCGTACCAAAACGACAATTGGCATCGCCTTTTGGTGCGCGCCATACACGACCGCAGGGATCGAGCCGCCGCGACGCAGTTCAGAAGCACTTTTACCGCCTTCTGTGCGCTTTTCAACTTTGAGCGTAAGCATTTTATGAATATACGGGAAATGTCGAAATTATGCAATTATTCGACGGCGTTTCGATAAGACATGCCCTAGAAACTTTTGCGAGACGAGCGAGAAATGCAGCGCGCGCGGCTGGAACATTTTCGTCTTTCCCTTTCCACATCGACAAGGCTTCGTCCTGAAGCGCGCGTGCGAAAGAAAATGAAATCGGCCATGGAACACCGACTTCTTTCGCATGACGAATTATCGCCGCTAAATTGTCAGTCGCTTGGTCTGGCTTTTGTCCTCCGGATAGAAAAACGATGCCGGCGATTTGTTGCGGGACAACTTTTAACAATGCCGCGACGGTATCCTCGGCGATTTCTTCGGGCGTATCTTTTTTGCCGCTCTTTTCTCCCGACAGCGCCATTGACGTTTTTAAAACGACGCTCGCGCGGTCGACCGCATATTCGTCAAGCATAGAAAAAAGCGTTGCGAGAGATTCTTCAATCACCGCGCGCGTGCGCATCCGGCTCTGTCTTCCTTCGTACAACACTTCCCATTCAACCACCGGAACGAGTCCCGCCATTTGAGAATCTTTCGCATATTTCGCGAGGCGTTTTGTATTTTCGTGAATCGCGAGCGCCGACGGAAGGGCGCTTCCGTCCACAGAAACAACCGCGCGCCATTTTGTAAAGATAGCTCCTTGCTTTTTATATTCTGCAAGCCGTTCAGGCAGATCGAGCAATCCTTGGGTAATTAATTCTCGTTGGCTTTCTTGAAATGGCTCCGTGCCAAGATCGACTTTAATACCCGGCATAATGCCTCGGTTCGCGAGCGATTTAGAAAATAATTTTTTATCATTCCCTTTTTCTGTCAAAGTTTCGGTAAAAAGGATGACGCCGGAGAGATATTTTTCTATTCCTTCAGCGCCGATAAACAGATCGCGATATCGCCGTCGCATTTCTGGACTCGTCGCGATGCCGTGCGCCGCCAAGCGTTCTGTCGCCGTGTGGATGCTCTCGTCCGCGGCAAGAATCCCTTTGCCCTCGGCAAAAAGCGAACGCGCAATTGCGACAAGATCAGTCATACTGATATCGTAACATGCTACAATTATTTTTATATGGACTTTATTGCGATTGGCGACACTGTGGTTGATGAATTTATAAGACTAAAAGACGCTCAAATAAATTGCGACGATAAAAATGAACATTGCACGATAACGATGCCGTGGGGCGATAAAATTCCTTATGACTTTTCAGTTATTGTGCCGGGTGTCGGTAATGCGGCAAATGCGGCCGTAGCGGCGGCTCGGCTTGGTCTGTCGTCGGGATTCGTTTCAAACGTCGGTAAAGATCGCTACGGCGAAGACATTCTCGCTATGTTTGCGCGCGAAGGAGTTGA
>CAZASC010000306.1:0-4296 GCA_964487695.1 uncultured Victivallales bacterium | reverse complement strand
TAATCGCATCGTGCCGTGGTCGGGCAAACCCTTGCGCCAAACCTTGCTCGACCTCTACAAGACCGCCGCCCCGTGGACAGCGGAGGAAGTGTGCGGCCTACCGCAATCCGATGTCATCTACACCTTTTGGGTGAAATCCGCCATCTGCACCAGCCCAACCTGCCGCAAACAAGTGCCGCTGTTTTCCGATTACATCGTCGCGGGCAAGAGTCCCAGCATCCGCTACTATCCCGATTGCAAATGTCCCAAGTGCAACTCTGTGTTCGATTGGGAAATTGACCCGGCGGCGCTCATCACCGATCCCCGGCTCATGTTGCACAGCCCAAGAAATTCCAATGGCAAAGGGAGTGTCCGCTGGACGTATGCTCACCCCGACGGCGGGCTTTTCGTTTCCCAAGGCGAAAGTGATGGCACCCAGGCCAAAGTACGTTGGGGTACGTTGGAACGCGGCCAGGTTTGCTGCCCGCATTGCTACGAGAAAGTAAAAGTGAGCGCATATATGCACGACGAGAAGTCGCGCAAAAAACGCAAGCCGCAGCGGAAAAAGGTGCCGCTAACCGTACTGCTTTGCCCGCAGACCGAGGACGTGTTCCAGTGGCGCGGCGATATTGCAGATGGCACAATGGTGACCAGTCCGGCGGGCCACACCTTTAATCCGCACAAGGCCCACGTCACAGAGAAAGGCCGTTTCGTTTGTCCCCATTGCGGCAACAACGACTCTATCATCGAGTCCATACGTTCGCTGCCGCCAGAACAACTTTTGCCGATGCACGCCTATGCCATGCACGCCTACGCGCCTGGCTGCGACATGTCAAATGACCCGGCCAAAACCGGCGGTGATACCGAGGATTTATTCGAGGCCGAAGCCAAACCTGAACTGGCCGAAACGGATGATGAGGAATCCGAAAGTGCCGACATTTCCTACGCCGGTCCGGTTGTGCCTCCTACGCAAAATCTTGTCTGGAAGCAGAGCGGAAAATTTTATGTGCGCCACGCGCCGCTTGATCAGTCGCTATATTCAAGTGCAGAAACAAATTGGGCGGTAAATCGGGGCGCATTGCCATATCCAAAATGCACAATTCCTTCTGGGCAGGAGACTGACCGACTACACGAACATCACTACCGCGATTGGCACCAGATGTTCAATTCAAGGCAGTTGCTCGCATTGAGCACGCTTCTGCAATCAATTTCGTCTGAAAAGAATATCAAATCTCGCGACCTACTGCTCTGCGCCTTTTCAAATACATTAGAGGCTAACAATCTTTTTACCCGCAATATTCCTTCACGCCGGACGCCAGGTGGAACCGCCCCAGCAGGTATCTTTGCACGACATGATTTCCAACCCAAAGCGACTCTTTGCGAACAGAATGTATGGGGCACCGTTTCCGGCAACAATACATACATCAGCCGAATCCGCGCCCTTCGTCTAGGAATCAGTTATGCCCAAAAACCCTATGATGGTGATTTTGATGAAAATGGAAAACACTTCAAGCGCACAGGAAATGACCCCATTCCATTCGACGGAGATGTGATCCTATTGAGTGGAGATTCAAGGACTGAAATTGATAAAGCAGACCAAGTTAGCTTAGTTATCACTGATCCACCTTATGCTGACAATGTAAACTACTCAGAATTGGCAGACTTTTTTTATGTTTGGATTCGTCTTGTTCTAAAATCGGAGGATATACAGTTTGCTCCAGAGTTTTGCCCAAAGACAGCCGAAATTGTGGAGAATAAGACGCGGGGGCTCAGCATGCAGGATTTCGAGGATGGCTTAACTGCGGTTATCAGAAAGTCCGGAGAAAAGATGACTGACAATGGTTTGGTAATTTTCACATTTCACCACGCTGAAGGAAGTTCTTGGGAAAGTGTTCTAAATTCTATTTGCAACGCAAACTTGGTAATCGAAGCAATTTATCCGGTTCACAGCGAACGCGAGGCGTCATTGCATCTCCAAGACAACGAAGCCATCGCCTACGATCTGATTCACGTCTGCCGGAAACGTCGCGCCGAAGATACCCGCAACAAGCGCAGTTGGGCCGGCTTGCGCCAGTTGGTGCGCCAGCGGGCGCGGGAAGAAGTGGCCCGTATCGAATCCGGCCGCTACGGCGGCGAGCCGTTACCTGCGCCAGACATCCGCATGGTGCTTATCGGCAAATGTCTGGAAGTTTATTCCCGGCACTACGGCGCGGTCGTGGATTGGGATGGCAAGCCTTACCCTTTACGCTCCGCGTTGCAGGATATTCGTATGATGGTCGAGCAGATCGTCAGCAAGGAAACGCCCCTGCCCGGTGAACTGGAAAGTGCGGATGCCATCAGCCAGGTCTGGCTATTGACGATGTGCGATAAGCGTGAGGTGTCAGTGGATAGTATCAGCAAGTTCACCCGTGGCGTGTTCGAGGTCAGCGACCTCACAGGTCACAAGCCGCCGTTGCTACGCAAAGGTCGCATCAAAGGCGGTCGCACGTACGAAGTCCTCACGCCATCGGAACGTCTGGACGGTTTACGTCTGATTTTGCATGGTGTGGACGCCAATGCGCAGCAGCTCGCCCTTTTAGCTGACGATGACAATGCGCCCATCGCTTTCGGTCCCAAGCTCGTGGACGTGGTTCACCTTCTCGCCGGCAATGCCGAACAGGGCGAACGCCTCGACCACCTCGTCGAGCGCTTTCGCGGTCAGCGCGAACAGATTCGCGCCATCCTCCAATACCTTAAACAGCGAGACCCCGACCGCTGGACCAAGTCAGCCGATAAGTTGCTGCCTTTTTACGACGATTTGTTCGCCCAAAAGATGGTCTCCAAAGAATGATTTATGCCTGGCTACCTCGTATTACCTGAAGAAGCGTGCGACTGGTCTGGTAATCAGACCGGCAAGGTCAAACCCAATCCCATGCGGCTGGGTCTCACCGACCTTGTCCGCCAGTTCGAACAAGATCCGTTTCCCTTTACGCGTAGTTCGCCGGCGATATGCCTGTTTGGTCTCGATGAATTTCTCGTCCAGATGGACCAGTTGGAAAGCGTCAACGAGAATGCCGAATGGCCGTTTCTCCTCAAAATGCATCAGCAATTGCGAAAGGTGGCCAATGAAGTGGGAAACATTGGCAACATTCACGTCCCAATCCGTCACGAACTCTGGCTGGCGGCAGGCAACCGCCTGTTTATCCGCTACGCCGGCAAACGCATCCCGCTCTGGCGGCTGTTCGGCTCCCATCCCACCATCGAAACCTACGGGAAATTTCCAGCCTACCATTTCGGAGTAAACCTGTCATGACGCAGCCGCAAAAATCCATTTTAGTTCCTGGCGACCGTGTTCGTGTCTCCGGCCGCTACGAGCTGGGTACCGGTGAAGTTCTCCGCATGAATGAGACGGGCGGGATGTATGTCGCGGATGTCGTTTTTGATAGTCGGGCCGGTCGCCGTCTGGAGACGCTGCCCTCGCAACGACTGGAACGGGCGGAGTCGCCATGGCAGAAATTACGCGAAGGCCGGTTCGATAGTGCCCGCGATTTCCTCTTTCGCCAGCTCGCCTGGCAATTTGCCTTAGGGAACACCGGCGGCGAATTGACCAATTCGCGCACCCAGCTTTTGCCGCATCAGATTTTGCTCACGCATGATGTTGTTAAAATGTCGCGTCGGCGCCTGCTCATTGCCGACGAAGTTGGTCTCGGCAAGACAATTGAGACGGGCATGATCATCCGCGAGCTCATTGCGCGTGGCGAGGCGAGGCGAGTGCTCATCCTTTGCCCGGCGGGCCTCGTAAAAAACTGGCAGAACGAACTGCGCGACTGCTTCCGACTTGCTTTTGAAGTCCTCGGCGTGGACTTCCAGGACTATTCGCCAGGCATTTGGGAAAATAAGAATCGTGTCATAGCTTCCATTGACACCGTAAAGCGCCCGTCACGCATGGAGCGGTTGTTGAACTCGCCGCGCTTTGATCTCGTCATCGTGGACGAGGCGCACCACGTCAGCCGCATCCGCTACGGCAAGAAGCAGCAGACCACGCAGAATTACCGACTCATGGAGGCGTTGCAGGGCCACACCCGGGATTTGCTATTCCTGTCGGCTACGCCACATCAGGGTGACAACTTTCAGTTCTGGTCACTGGTCAATCTGCTCGACAACAATCTATTCGACTCACCGGAGTCCATGATTTCCCATCGCAGCCTGTTGAATCGGGTGATGATCCGCCGCACCAAGCGCGAGGTTGTTGATGCTAACGGCAAGGCGCTGTTTTTCCGTCGTCAAGTGCATACCGAGTACTTCGAGCCAGCCTTGCGGGAGCAGCGCTTTTACGAA
>CAZASC010000305.1:0-4297 GCA_964487695.1 uncultured Victivallales bacterium | reverse complement strand
GCGTGAGATGTTCAGCGGCAAATCCTCGCTGTCCACCACGCCCTTGAGGAAGCGCAGCCATTCGGGGAACAAGCCCTTGGCCCGGGCCTGAATGAGCACTTTGCGGCAGTACAAATTCACCTCGGACTCAATCCGGCCCATGCCGAGCGTCTCGAAATTCCGCGCGGGCACGAACAGCAGCGACTGGATGGCCAGCGGCGCGTCCGCCGTGAAGTGCAGCCGGTACATCGGCTGCTCGTGATCGTGGCTGATGAAGGTGTAAAACTCGTTGTATTCCTCCTCCTTGATCTCATTTTTATTGCGCGCCCAGATGGCTTGAACGGTATTGAGGCGCTTGCCGTTCAGCTCAATCGGAAACGGCACAAAGCTGGAATACCGCTTGATGATGCGCTCCACCGTGCTTTCCTGCGCAAAATCCTTGGCGTCGTCCTTCAGCTCCAGCGTAATCTTGGTGCCGCGCGGCAAATCCGCCGCCGGCGCGATCTCGTAGCCGCCCATGCCTTCGCTGGTCCATTCCCAGCCGGGCTCCTCGGACAAATGCGAACGGCTCAACACCGTCACTTTTTTCGCCACCATGAAGGCCGAATAAAAACCCACGCCGAATTGGCCGATCAAGCCCACATCGGGCTTCTTGGTTTCGGCGATTTGTTTTAGAAAGGCTTTGGTGCCGGAATGCGCAATCGTGCCGAGGTTCTCGACGAGTTCACTGTGCGTCATGCCCAAGCCGGTGTCCGTGAAAGTGATGGTCCCGGCTTTGTCATCCGTATTGACGGAAATCGCAGGCGCCACCTCAGGCTGGTGAACGGCTTGGCCGGACGACTGGTTGAATCGCAGCTTTTCGCAAGCGTCCGCGGCATTTGAAATGAGTTCGCGAATGAAAATCTCTTTGTCCGTGTACAGTGAATGGACGACGATATCCAGCACCTGCTGAATCTCCGCTTGAAAATGATGTGTCTCTTTTTGGCTCATATTTTAAAACAAATATTACGCCATCAGCCGCACACCTGCCAAGCCTTACCCCGTCCTGAAATCGCTGAAGACGGATTCTGAATCGGTCGAGATTGAAGATATTCAACCAGCCGACTTCTCATCCAGGCCGGTCGCGGCCACGCCGCCATGGTCAACGGACAGCGCCGCCAACATGCCGTGCCTACGCATGCCGGTTAAGTTGAGGAGCGTTAAAAACCCACCGACGAACGTGTGCCTTGCTTGCCGATTTCCTTTTCACCTTCCCACACTTGGACGCCCGCCTTGGTGTCGTTGAGCGAGAGTTGGAAGCTGTAGGTTGTGCGGCGGGTGCTGCCTGCGCGGTCAACCGTCTCAATGATTTTTCCGGAGAGTGTAAAGTCGGGAGGACGGCTCGTTTTCTGGTCATTCATGAATGCGTTTTCCTGGGAGTACCCGGCGGCCTTGCTGTCAACACTGGTCGTAACGGCCTTGCCGCTTTGCAGCAAGGCAATGCTGATCTTCTTGGTAAGCAGGTCAGTATCTACCTGCTGGCTCGTGTTGTTGATGATTCGGCTGAGTTCCAGGACAGCCGGCGGATTCGAAACACGATCCAGCGCACCGGACTGGAGCAGGTCTTTGATGGCATCGTTGGCGGCGTTGGCATAATCCTGAATATTGATTTGATTCAGGCTGACGATTTGTTCCTTGTCGCCGGTTTGGACATAGTGCGCGTCGGTTGCGCAGCCGGTCAAAAGCACCGGGAGCGCGGCGGCGACGAGCGGGAGAATGATCTTATTTTTCATGTGTTTATTAAGTGATTAATCAATTGGCTTCGATGAATTTTACGCGGAAATCTTTGCAACTGGGATTAGGGGCAATGCTGTATATAAATTTGCTTTCTTGGCCTTCGATCTGTTCGGGAATATTCGCGGAAATCACGTTGTTGACCTGCATCCCGTCGGCATCAAACCATTCGAAACGGTAGAGAAAACGCTGAAGCGAGCGGGTGTGGTTTTCCAGTTCCACCTGTGCCTTGAGCAGACCGCCGGGTGTCATGGACGTGTTGACGCCGACAATGGCGACCTTGTGGTTCAGGCTGGCGTCGGTGATCACCCGCTGGTCGGTAATCATATTGCGCTGCCCTTCCTTCTGGGCATTTTCGACAGTGTTGACGGTCGTACAGCCAGCCATGGCCATCCCTGTCGCCAGTATGGCAACCGAGGTCAGAATGTTGTTGCGTTTCATTTGTGAAATTAACGATTTTGGGACACGTTAAATGGGTTTACGGGGGGGAATTATGTTTTGCTTGCAAGTTCTTTTACCGCGAATTGAGCATCTCGGCGAATATCTTCCCGATGGTCTTGTAAAAGCGGCTGGAGGGATGGAATCACGTCTTTATTGCCAAGGACCGCCAGAGCCCGGCAGGCCTCTCGGACAACTTCTGGATCGTAATGATTCAGACAGGGTAATATTTGAGCCACTGCCTCCGTTGCGTATATCCGGCGAAGAACTTTCAATGCCTCGATAACATCGCGTGGTTTATCTGATTTCAACGATTCACACAGCGTTCGAACTTGCGGATCGCTGATTGATTGTTCTTCGTCAGCCTGGTCTCGCGCAACAGTTCGGGGCGCTGTCGCAACCGACCCCGGGGTGGCTGACGGATTTGCAGTCCTCAGCTCCTGATTCAGAAGCGGCGGGGTACTCGCGGACGCGGTCGGAATTGGGGCAACCGGTGCTGCTGGAGGATCAGGCAGATCTACCACCGCTGGTCGTACGATCGCTGGAGCCGCCGTCGCAACCGGAAGAGGCTGCGTGTTCATTGAAACTGGCGTTACCATAGGTGACTGCGTTGGCATAGGTGACTGCGCTGGAACAGGTGGTTGCGACTCAGAAGTTGCGGAAGGACTCGGAGTTGACGTGGTTACCGAGATGATTTGAGCAGCAGCTGGAGAACCGGTTTCGCGGCTGGTACTGGCTACAACGTGAAGCGGCGCACTATTCAGCTTGAACTTTGTCACTAGCAACGGACTGCCAGCGTTGATGGACTTGACATAAACCACGTTGATCGCACGGTCCTCCACCGAAATCTCCGTCTTCGGGCCACCACCGGGACCAGACAATGTGATTTTATGGTCTGCTGGCGTTGAAAAACGAGCCACTTGAAATTCCTTTGGCAGAGTGCTCCAAGTGCGGGTGTCCGCGATGTTCACTGCCATTTGATATCCCGCAGTGGCAAATTCCGTGATTAAACCTCCGATATCACCGCCCGCCTTTTGACCGGCCTGATTGGCCGCATAAGCCAATACCGCCTTGGTTACGGTGGACGCGATGGTCTTAGTAATTACGACCGGAAGGTCATTCTTATAATCCAGCGCAACGATGCCATCAACGCTGGCTACCAGGGCGGTCGTCAAATTTGTCTCGGCAGTCGACACGGTCAGGTTGGGCAAGTAATTCCCCTGTATTTTTAATGTGGGGAATGCAGCTCCAACATAGGAAACTTTCGATACGATGACCGGGATATCTATCCGAATCTGGTCGCGCGATGGCGCGCAACCGGTTTCAAGAATTACATATGTCAAAGGCGACAGTGACTTGCCGCGCATCACGTCGTCTGTGGTCGCCAGGTCCTGCTTGACATAATCATTGTCGGGCGCGAATGAACAAACGCGCTCAAATGACTTGTGGGCTCGCTCCAAATCGGAGGCGTCCGCGGCATTGGCCAGAAAATACAAGCCGTCAAGATAAACGGTAAACGGATTGACATAATCCGCATAAACCTTGACGCCATCGAGATTGTTTGTGGTCCCGACTAACTGGGATTGAAACTTGGTGTCTTGCTTCGCTTTATCAATGGCTTTAACTGCCACGGCGTTTGTGTTGCTTGCCACTGCATCTTGCGCTTTTTCAATGCGCTTCTTGTTGGCCTCGACAGCGTCCTGTTGGCGTTGATAAGCGCGAATGAGTTCCGGACGAGCCTTGTCGGTTTCGCCCAATGAAAGATAGTTCAGCGCCCGGTAGGTGTTCACCATGATCCCGTCGTAGGAACGTCCTTCATAGTCGAGTTCTGCCTGATTTGATAGCAGCGCCCCGGCTTCCTGGGCGAGTCGAACTTTAGCTTTCTGCGCATAGTCGTCAATCTTCCGCTGCGCCTGGTCAAAGGCTTCGTTGCTGTCAGCGAATCGTCCGGCCGCACGCAACACCGCTCCTTGTTCCAATCGCCAGACAATAGCATCCTTGTTATTGGCGTTCGCGTCCACCTGTTTCTTCGCCTCCACCACAGCAGTATTCAGGTCGCCTTGCTGCCAATACGATATAGTCTTATTCTGCTGTTTGTAGGTTTGGC
>CAZASC010000304.1:0-4308 GCA_964487695.1 uncultured Victivallales bacterium | reverse complement strand
CGATCCATCTAGCCTACACTATCCTCTCCCGGTTTCAGGTAATGAGCAATGTATTCTTTCGGACGGCACATCCACGGATCGTGGTTCCGCCTCAACAACGCAGCCGGGAGTTGGCTACAGTGGAACCTCCTGGTTAAAAGTGGTTGGCTACCCCGGGCTCACAAGGGATGGCGACGACCCCAGTATTCCGCCCGGGGAATATATCTACACCAGCAGCGGTTCGATTAAATTACCATGACCAGCTATGACAAGAACTCGTCTTAAATTTGTTCTGTTCGTAGCCTTAATCGCCGTCTTAACTGATGGCGAAGCGAGCGGAACGGATGTGCTGCCGTCTAATACCAACACTCCGTCGAACGTGATCGTTGCAACAGCATCATATCATAAAGAGGCCCTCTGCCTTGTGACTCGAGAAGCAAACCGCGTTGCTCAAGAGTTGCAGTTGCCCGAGCAGTTGCCAATTATTGACACTAATTTGGTACGAAGTTACATCACACCGAATGGAATGTTACGTTTCACAAGAGCCATTGGCAATGTGACGACCTCGAATTACACATACTATGTCTCAGTGGACGGCAAATTCTCCTTTCTAGAGAGCGCTCATCAAGATTCGCTTCGATTGAAGTGGTTCACAGAATATTCTTGGCCAATCAGCCGGTTGGATACAAACGCGGCGTACCAGTTGGCAACACAGTGGCTGGCGGATGTTTCCATGGATGTCCAAGGATTGAATCGAGACTGTAACCTCCACATTCGTCCCACAGCCGTTAGGGGAGAGGGAGCCACGGCGCGATTTCTCCCCCTGTATTGGGTGTACTGGACGAAGGGAACAGAAGGACAAGGAAGCATGGCCTCGGTTGGACTTTTCCTTCCAACGAAGACGCTTTTGCAACTGCGCGTGGAGAATACTCAATATATTCTCCGAAAACCTTTGCAGTTTACAAACCTCGATTTGTTGCTTTCGCCTTCAAAAAAACAATAAAGTAAATGGCAATGAAATCATTCGCGAAAATACTCTTAATCTCCGTTGCGCTGCAAATGCAGCAGGCCATCCCCGCACAGGAAGCCATCGGCACATCCGAACTTGTCCAGGCAAATAACGCGTTCGCAGTTGAACTGTACAGCTGCCTGGCAAAGCAACCGGGGAATTTTGTTTGCTCTCCTTTTTCCATTGATACAGCTCTCACAATGGCCTCCGCCGGAGCGCGTGGAACTACGGCTAGGCAGATGGCCAAGGTTCTGTATGATTCAAATACGAACGCCGATCTTCATGCTGAATTTGGAGATTTCCTGGATCGACTCAAAGGGATTAACACGTCGGATACTCAATTCCTTGTAGCTAATTCGCTTTGGGTACAACGCGGCTATCCTTTTCTCAAACCCTTTCAAGAGCTGCTTCATAATAACTATCAAGCGGGTCTGATGCAAATTGACCTTACAGGCTGGCCGGCAGAATTCAATCCAACGGTTGCGGCGGCGGCGCGCAAACAAATCAACGATTGGGCGGCGAACCAAACGGGTGGAAAAATAAACGAATTTCTTCCAAGAACTCTCCCCGCCCAAAACACACGACTGATCCTTCTCGACGCGGTTTATTTCAAAGGACTTTGGGCGGCGCACTTTGAAACCAGACTGACCACGAATTCGGTCTTTCAAATTCGTACACGTGAATCCGTGTCTGTCCCAACCATGCACATTCGCGGTGATTTTCCCTACTACTACGACGAAGATTTTCAGGCGTTGCAACTGCCGTATGTTTCCAACCGTCTTTCTATGCTGATCTTATTGCCAAAGAAAAACGACGGTTTATCAGAACTTGAAGAGTCCATTACCGTTCCGCGTATCGAGCATGTGAGTCTAACAGGCGATTCGCAGCAGAAAACAATTGCGGTTTCTCGTATTGAGCAAGTGTGTCAACTAATTTCTATGCGGACGGTTGATGTGTCATTACCGAGATTTACAGAAACTTCCGAATTCAATCTGGAGGAACCGCTGAAGGCGATGGGGATGATAGACGCCTTTCAGGAAGACAACGCCGATTTTTCCGGCATCACAACAGGAAAGCCATTCTTCATGGAAGCAGCGATTCACGAGGCGCGCCTGAGTGTGGATGAACAAGGCACCGAGGCCGCGGCTGTCGCAGGTCTCAGCTTTGCCGACGATGACAAGTCTAGCCCGCCACCGGCCTTTGTCGCTGATCATCCGTTTCTTTATTTAGTTCGCGATAATGTGACCGGAACTATTTTATTTATGGGTAGAGTTGTTGATCCATCGAAGAAATAAGAAAATGCGGGCACTTTTTCATTTCACAGAATACCAAGGCGTACCACTTTACGATTGGTTAGGTCTTTCCGTAACGAGTTTCTCCGGCCTTTGGAAACACACCGCGCCCCTGTTGTAAACGGCGGTTGAAAAGTGCGTTTGGCCTTTTGGAGATCATTATAGGTTGACGGACAATGCACTTCAATTAAAATGCTATTTCGAGGGGAATTCACTCCGATCAGCCGTAAAGCTATCAGCTGCAGCGGAATATTGGCCATGCCCGCAACGTTGCGTTGGAACGGCCGATTGGAACGAACCGCGCCGACGTGAGTGCGAAGATAAACGGGGTGCCGGTTGCCATCGAGGTGCAGTTGAGTTCGCTTTCACCGGAGACGATTACACACCAGACGATGGAATATGCCCGTAACGGGATTTTCGCCTGGCGGAGAGCATAGCGTGTCAACTTTAACATAACGGTCTAAATAACGATTATTGACTTTTTTTAAGGATCTTGCTCATTTTGGCGATACCTATGTCAGATGTGAGCCAAGATTTGTTTATAGCGGCAGGGGTGAATCTGACCGAAAAAAGCGCAGAACTGCCGACAGTAATCAATATCCCCAAACGGCAGATCAGAAGTCGTTGGGAGACACAACAAGGGAATAATATTCTAAGTCGTTGGAAGGCCAATAGCTTCAAGAGAGAAATTCTCGACGAAATGGTTGGGCGATTTCATGGACATACCGATCTGCGGGGGATTCCTCTTGCAGGGGAAAAACTGCATGGAGCCGATTTGAGCAATGTTGATTTTTTCCATGCCAATTTTGAAGCGGCTGAGTTTGAAAGAGTCGACATGACTAATAGTTGGCTGTCTCACTCCAACCTGCGAAAAACCAGTTTCCGGTGGTCAAAAATGGACGGAGTGCTAATAGACGATGTGGAATTTGATGACAGAACAAGTTTTCATGGGATTGATCTGAAAACGATTAATTTTAATTTAGCGGCATTATTGCAAGAGAGCGCGTTGGCCGACCTGCGCATTCAGCATCTAAAAAGAAGAAATCCAATATTGGCTTGGTTCCTTAAAATCACGTGTGACTACGGGCGTTCATTCCCACGGTTTCTCTGTTGCTGTTTGATTCTCATAATCATTTTTGGTTTTGGATTTTATACACTGCCCCATGCGCTAAGCATAGGTAATTTATGGGATTGCATGTTTTTCTCGTTTCTTTGTTTCATAAAAGCCTCGTCGAAAGACCTGTTTGTGACATCTACACTTGGACAATTATTGTTTATTAGCGAAGCCACTATCGGATACATAATGCTCGGCGTCTTAATTGCGATCATTGTCAGAAAGACCATCGGGCGCTAGATTGAACCGGGACTTCAACTTCAAAGCGCTTCCGCACCACGGGCAAAACAATGTAGGTTTTTGGAGATTCGCATCGGAAATTGTCCACCATTTTCGACAAATGGGGCAGCGGAAATGAGTCAAGATCTCTTTTGAAATAAGGAGACATTGAGACCATCGTTTTAACCGCATTATGCGGTTATTATACCAGAATCCCCGTGTAAAAGCCAACACATGACTCTAGTGCTGGGTTTGGACAGTTGGGAACCCGGCCTCCAAAGCCAAGATGCCAGCCAAGACTTGCCATTTTGTTTTAGTGGGGAGCAATTGGTCATGTTCCCATGCTCGCACCGTCCGTTCCGGAACCCCAGCCTTTACAGCCACTTCCGACTGCGACAGGTTGGCTTCGATGCGTTTCAGTAATAGGTAATCGCCCGTTGTTTCGGGATTGACCGGGATGAGCTTCCGGGGGCTAAATCGTTGCTTGGAATGGTCATAAACGGTCCGGATTGTGCGCTGTGTAATTCCCAGCAGCTGACCCAACGGCCACTGCGCCTTCAGATTTGGACGAGCCATGAAAATTGATGGTCACCGTCGCATTTTGGAGACAGCCTCCAATGGCCGTGGCTCAGCTTTGGAACGTTAGACCACATTACCACGGTCATGCAATTTGGCGCCTTTTATTCGCAAATTGG
>CAZASC010000303.1:0-4309 GCA_964487695.1 uncultured Victivallales bacterium | reverse complement strand
TGTGTAAACAGATCAGCGTGCCCCGCCTCCAAATTCAGCCGCTTCCCCGCCAATGATACGACCAAAGCCTTCCGCGAACCGTCATGCATCCAGACGGTCCCCATTTCCCAAAGATCATGCCCACCTATCTTTCGCACGCACGCCATTACAGGAAGTTGCCCCGCCAGAAGTTCAACCAACGCCTTGCCGTTCAAACGCCATGCTCGCGACTCGTCAGCAGTCATGGCGCGGGACTGGCACCTCCCGTCACAGCGGCAAACCGAAACATATCCAACTCCGTCCTCATCTGGCACGACCTTATGGTTGCACCCGCACGCATCGCATTTCATGTGGTTGACAGGTCGCCCAGTCTTCTCAAGGCAACCTTCTAAGAGAGGGTACGCGGTGGCTAGATCTTCTCGCCAACGCTCTCGCGTGCGGACGCCACCCATCAAACAGCACAAGACTGTCCAGAAACCGTCACTCATCACCACCGCCATCGGCCCGCTCACTGGGAAGTACGAAACCGCCCTCACGCAACCAACTCGTCACGCAAAGCCCATCCCGATCCTGCGTGTACTTCGCGCGATTCGGTGGCTCCACGGTAACGACACGCTCTTTTCTGCTTTCGGCAAACTTCACCCCGAACTTAGCGAGAATCAGCAGTTCGCCCGCAAGCAAGCCACCTCCAGGGCGCTCCGCTTCTACCATAGAAGCCTCTTCTTTCCGATAAGCTGAAAGAACATCATCGCAACGCCGAATTCGCAGGTCGTTCGTATCTTCGTCCACCAGACTCTGCAACTCCGTCAGACGTATGCTCTCAATCCCGTATGCCTTACCCTCCAACGCCGCATAACCACGGGTGCGAATCGGCTCAAGAGTGTAAAGAGGTGCTTCCTTGAACAGATGCGCGTCGCCAAACAACCAGTGCCCCACGTTCTCTGCATAGGAAGTCTTCTGCCAGCGAGATTGAACGTTCATTCGCAGGTCAAAATATTCAGTGTTATACACGACCAAATCCTGACTGCTTGGCCAGTAGAAAAGAGGTTCTGTACCATTCTTCACCCGCTTCGTCTCCCGCCGGAACGGCTCCCCGTGTCGAACGACAAAAACAACATCCTTCCCACGCGGGTGAGAGGTGACCTCGCACCAGTACCCGCGGCCCTTTTCCTCAAACACAACACCAAGACTACCCTCTAAATCGCCGCGGACAGTGGCGAAGTCCTTCATCTTTGGTTTCTTTGGCCCCTGGGACTGGAAGTGAATGAACGACTTGCTCGCGTCAAGACCGACCTCAACATGCATTTGTCTAACCAGACGCTCGTCCTGCAACCACGCCTGAAGCGCCTTGTCCGCAATTGAACTCTCTTCTGCCGGGTCAATCTTGAGCCTCCCAAAATCAACAGCCTCCAATATCCTGTCCATCCCGGCTTGGTTGTCCAAACCCTTGATAAAATAGAGAGCATCGTGCAGAGGTCCTGGTATGCCGTCCGGCCGCATAAACACAGACGCCAGTTCCTTGTAGAAGTCCTCATCCTTAGCGGGTTGAGGAATCACAATCTTCGCGTCAGCAAGTTCCTTGCTGTATCTCTCAAGCAGCCGATTCAGATGCGCCCGCCCAAGACTTCGCAAATGCCCGTCATCCGTGTACCAACCAGCCTTGTAACCCATGTCAACCTCCTCTATTTTGCCAATGCCTAAATAAACAAGACCAACGAACAAGAAACCAGAGACCGAGATGAAGCGAAACTCGACAGGAAGGCCCCCGAGAAGCCAAAAGAATGAAGTGGCGTAAGAAAGAATTCCCCCAACATCCCAATCAATTCGCTGCCGAACAGAAAGATACACCTATCACATCTTTGAAGCCAAATGAAACACGATTCCGGAATTAAGAAAACCGATTGAAAACCGACCTCCATACGTGTACCGTCATATTTCATAACGCTGCCAGATGTTTTGCACAGCGAATTAAGCGTGCAGGAGGATTGGTTCAGGAGGAGCGCCAAAGCGATGACCGGAAAAAGCACCAGAGCACTGCTGCATCGGGGAGTCAATGCAAACAACGGTCAGAAGTCAGAACAGCCAAGAGATAGACAATCATGATCGAAAGAGAATCACTCGACGTTTTTCGGGCTGATCTGGAAAGCCGACGCACCGAATTGGAGAGCGAGTGCGTTTCAAGTAACGTTGCGCTCGAGTCATTTGCTCGCGCGTGTTGTGAAATACTCTGCGAATCAGGAACGCTAACAGAAGAACCAGAATTCCTGATGATTGACGAGGAAGGATACCGTCTTGACGCCATCTGTTGGCCGGACGAAGACCAACCAATCGTTGAATTCCTTATGTTCTTGCGCCAAACAACCGATGAACAAATGCAGCGCGAGATTACCACTGCATTTGAGAAGACGACGGCAATATTGCGTATGCTCTGCAAACCCGTGGGCCGGGCAGCAGTACCAGAGACGGTTGAAGGCGTAATACGCCGAATCCACAAACTCATACCAAACCCCGACTCAATCCTAGTCCGCATAATTACAGATGAATTGGTTCAATCCAAACATTTAGAGAAGAAACTGAGAGATTCACTGCGGCGCAAACTTCCACAAGAAATACACACAGATTTCCGGTTCTGCGACATCAAGGATCTCTGCTTGAGCAGCATAGGTGGAACCCAAGGACCATCAAAGGAGTTTCCGGCCATCGGACGTGGTTCGGTAAGATGTTTTATGGTTCATGAAATGGAAGAACATGACGTGTACTTGGCCGCGTTTCCAGGACAAGTCCTGGCTGCCGCCTTTAGAGAACACGGGCAACGATTGCTCCAGAAGAATGTCAGGGCATTCCTGGGACTCAAGGGGAAAAAGAACAAGAAGATCCGAGAAACACTCGTTAAGTGCCCGCAACGATTCCTCGCATACAACAACGGACTTACGATCACTGTCACGGAAATAGCACTCAACGCAAATCACCAACTGCTACAAGTTGCCGATATGCAGATCGTAAATGGGGGGCAAACGATAGCCGTACTGGCGGACTCATTCAAACAGAACGACCCGCAATGCCTGGAAAGCGTAATGGTTACCGCAAAAATCATTCATGTAAAACATCAGGATGATCAGATCAGCTGGATCGAAAAGATAGCGGAAACATCAAACACACAGAACGCAATCAAAGATGCCGACCTAAGCTCCCATAACCCAGTGTATCTGAAAATCAAGGAACTATCGACGCAGACAGTGTTTAGAAAGGGAACAGAACAGTATCGGTGGTATTTTAGCCGCGTGAGAAATGAATATAAAGCAGAGAGCGAACAGAACAAGAAACGCGGTCATACAGCACGTAAGGAATTTGAGGCAACCTACCCAAAGGAATTCGCAATCGAAAAAGGGCTCGTTGCAAGGGCTGAGTGCGTGTTCATGGGAAAACCGTGGATGGCATCCAGAGGCGAAGCAAAGTGCCACTTTGATTTCATCCACAACTTGGCGGCGGATTATGCCCCGGACGCAGAGTGGTACAGAGAACTGACGGGAAAGATAATAATGCTCAGAGAAGCCGACGCAATAGCGAAAGAAAATAGCATCCGTGAGGGACGCTCCTGCATCGCAGAATATGCCTGCGCCCTTTTGTCGAGCGACGAGGATGCGTTGCAGTGCATCTTGAGGACCCACTCCGCGCAAAAAGTCCCGGACGCGGTTGCAAAGCGATTGAGCGAATATATTGTGAAGGCAAGGGACATTTTTGCGGGCCTCGATAACAGCCGTTCCACAAAAGAACATGCAAAGCGGGAAGAAACATGGAATCGGATAAGAGAAACGATCAAGACATAGATCCCAAACTTGAGAATCCATTCGAAGTTTCATGGAAAACAGTCTCCTTCTATCTGAGCCAGCAATTTGAAACGCCCATCCCAATGTATGGCGCCGATACCTGCGTCCTATTGGTTAAGCCAAATGTAAGCATAGAATTGCAGATGCGGACCAAAGACGCAGCTGACACAGAACCATCACGACTGCCGCAACTGGCACGTTTCCGCTATGAACACGGAAAGACAAAGAACTACGAATATTTGGCGGTGATTTGTGATTGCACCGACATTGACGAAACAGTCGTCAAATTCTTCTGCTCAATAGCATCCGGGATCGTTGTGGAAAGATGCACGGCTGAAGAAGCGATAGTGAGAGCCTATGAAAAGTGGAAAGGCGTACTGATTCAAATGCGCCTGCCAGACGAGTTCACGCTAACGGGAATATGGGGGGAACTCTTTGTTATAGACAAGGTGTTGGAGAAGAACCTCCTGGATGCACGCTCCCTGATACAGAACTGGACTGGC
>CAZASC010000302.1:0-4311 GCA_964487695.1 uncultured Victivallales bacterium | reverse complement strand
ATGCACAAGGTAATGATTCCTATGATTTCACTTCTTTTCATCTTTTGTCCGAACGTCAGCGCTGAAGATTTGGCACGTTAGTGACAATATCTTCAGGCGCTTTGTTCGGCCCTTCGTCTTTCACATTATAGAATCGGGTCCACCAATCATCGAGTCGTCCTTCAAAATGAAACAGAAGAATCTTTTTGCCTGATGAACACTCAACCAAGGCGGCAATCCACGATGATCCGTGTACGTTTCTCATTTCTATCGTGCGGATTTCGAGTATTCGCAAAGTATCGTTCGTTCCGCTGTCTATATGCCACACCGCAGCGGCTTTCACGACGACTTGCGTCGGGGATGAATTCGATGAAAGACCTATACGGCTGATGAGGCCATTGCCCCATAGACCACCTTCCCCACCTTCTGAATTCAGCCATGTCGTTAGATTAGAAATCGGGTCGCCAAAATTGGAAACCTGATAGTCAGCACGACAGACCGAGCAAAGAAGGAGACTTATTGCGATGATCAAATTCCTTATGGTCATTTTCTCTCTTTGCCGAACGTCAGCGTGCACCCTCCGAGTGACCCGCCCGCGGGTCACGAGGTAGTGGTGCCACGCTTTGTTCGGTGATTGTTGTTTCCTTGTCCTGAGACAAGGCGGTGGGCACATCGACCCTGTACGGATGCCATTCCCAATTGTCATTATCTCCTGCGACCTTCTTAACATGCCACAGAGACATAAAATCTGGATTCTCAATCGTTATGCCCGTCATCGATTGCCGATATGAACCCGGTGGTGTTGGGAAGAGAGCTCAACACGAGGCGGCAATGTGTGATCTTTATTCTTCTCCGCATCATGAACCACAATCCCCTTCGCTGCGTCAGCAGCGACGATCCTGCCGTGAAATTGCTTGTAACCCAAGGACTTCTCGGACTCGTCGTAATAATTGAATCCGACAAGCACCATCTTTCCGATTAGTTCTTGTTCATTCATTGTTTTCCACACCGAACGCTTCGCGTGTCGGACACGGTACTCCGTGTACCGACGACGCGATTGTTCTGCGCCCTATTGTTCCTCTTCCTTTGGTCCGTAATGGAGTTCCTTGCCCATCCAAGAAACTTCGCGCCAGCGAAGTCTCTTGGCAGAGACCCATGTGGATTCGTCCTTTCTGGGTTTGTCCGGCTTCCAACCGCCTTCGGGCGACCAAAAGACGAGCCCATCTTGAACCAATAGACTGGCTGCATAAATGATTGTATCGTAATTATCCGGAGTTGGAACCAAGTTGAAGCGGGTTACTTCCTCAAACAGAAGTTCAATTGCCGACGGATTCTTGAACTGGCGTTGAATCAGGAATCTGATTCTGTTGTCCAGATTGCCAGGGCACGACATTGACAATTCCGGCGAGACCCAGTGGTCTGTCCACAGGTGCGCTTCTCGGAGGCATCCGTCATGGAAATCACCGAACGTCGTCATGAGCGCGTCAGCATCGGCCTGTGTCTTTATCTCTTTCCATTCCATTATTTCTTTCCCGCAGAACGCTCCTCGTGAACCTCGGCGCGATTTAGCGCCGTAGCGTTCAACGAGGTTGTTCGCCTATCTTCTTTTCCGGTTCCTTATCAAAACAGACAGCCCACAAGCGACAGAAATTGACCCCAGGTCGCATATCCATTTCGTTCGGGTTGATACCAACCCTCCAGAACTGAAATGTCAAGCCGTCTTGTGATTTCCACGGACACCAGACAAGTAAATATTGATAACTTTGTACTACTCCCTGTGTATTGGTCTGTTCAAAGATCAACTGCATGACTGCTTGCGTTGATAGTACTGGGCCGATGTAACGTGCCAGATGACTTTGGACTTCAGGTGGAGCCGAATCGATTCTTTGCCATGTTGGTTTGATCCCGCCAACTTCCTCAACAGTTTGGGTTGCAGTATCTGGCCACGACCATGACGGAGTGATGAAGGCAGTAGTTGGTTGTTTGTTCGTCAATACTTCGGGAACAGGAAAACGTTCCTTGGGTTTCGGCGAGGCAACTTGCGGACTATCCTGAGGCTTCCCGCAGCCCAAAAGTATGGAACAGAGCAAAATAGTTAGAAGTGGATATTTCATCTTCATGGCGAACGTTGCCGTTCAAGATTGCCGAGCTTGCGAGGCATATCTTGGGACGGCGTGTTGGGGCTCCTATTCTAATGGCAATCTTTCAGTGATCCATTTTCTTTCGCGTTCCTGCGCTCGTTTTCTACGCCTGCGCGACACTGGGATAGAAAACAACACTAGGAGAAAGAGTAGGCATCTGCCAAAGATCCAGAGGTCAGGATTACACCCTAGCGATCTAGCGACTGTCTTTTCCGCCGTGATAAATTTGCCATGGAACAAAAGCGGAGACAAAAGCAACCCTGCCTGAAGGACGATCATGATCAAGAGCATCATCTCAACGACATGTGCGCCAAAAAGCGGGAATCTGGTTTCTATTTTGCGAATGAGTCCATCAGAGAGATTGAGTGCCAGCAGGAAGAAGAGTGGGAGGAGAGCAATGACTATCGGAGTCAGGTAGATCAAATATGCTTTGATGACTTCGTTCATCATTTATCTTCTTTGCCCCAACGGTCGGCGTGTTCGGCGAGCTTCTAGCGAGTACGGACGACGCCGTGGTTCTGCAATTCATCCATTTTGACTGAATCTGTCAACATAACCGGCGATCTGCCGGTTCTTCTTGATCAACAGGCTGCCGGCTGCACATTGGAGTATGTTTGCCGCAACTATGCGAACGAAATCAGGCGCATAGTAGAGCGCCACTGTTTCCCGATTTCCCACCGCCACGCAGTAAGCCCATCCGACGACATTCATGACCAGGTAGATGGTGCCCCAAATAATGAATCCTACGCCGAGGATCACAAGTCCTCCTTCAATCCATTCCTTCTTCGTCATCAGTATCTCCTTGCACAACGTCAACTTTCGGCGGCGGCGCGGTTAGCGACGTACGCCGGAAAGTTTGGTTCGGCTTTCATTCCATATTTCTCGTTCAGGTCAAGAAGATGGTGCCCCAAAACACGATCTGCCTTCAGGTCCAACACGAGAACCATGAATACGTTCTTGTCCTCAGTATTGAGGAGGACGTGCTGATAACGACGTTGAGCATCTTCCCACGCCAGCGAGACAGTATTCTGACACTTATGACCCGAGAAGTCCTCTTTCGGAATCGCATCTGCGTAACTCCAGAAATCCAAGGGTGGAGCAGCATCTTTTGCGACTTGTTTCATTGGAGCCGCAAAAGTGTTTCCGAAATCGCTTTCCGTTAAGTATTTCATTTTCATCTTGCCGAACGTCACAAATCAGACTGAGCCGCGCTTTGCGGCGATAGTCTGAATTTGATGGTTGGGCTCGGGCTTCCATGCCTGCATAACGCGCCAGCCGTCCTTCGTCTTTCCAAGCATAACTCTTTCGTCAATGATTGCGCCATCTAGCCAAGTTGTTCGTTGTGTGACTATGGCTCTTTCACTCGACAACAGTTCGGTTCCAATAACGGAGAATGATGCGTCTGAAAGGTCTTGGGAGCCATTACTTTGTCGTTCTTGCCTGTAGCCAGCCTCCAGTATGTCAACAAGTTGCTGGACAAGATCAGGTGTAATGACTTCGTTTGGATGCTTTTTCGCTCTGTTCTCAAAGATCGTTTGTGCTTCGAGTTGGAAAGCCTTGAGCGTGACGCAACTGTCGATGTCGCGATTTTGCATTGCCCTACAGTATCCCATCAGGATCTCAGCTGGGGATTCCATTTCGTAACTATCATTCATTTTCTTGTGCCCAACTATTGTATGTAACAAGTTTACCTTTGATGGGTTGCTTGGCGCTGGAACTTGAGTTTTAGTGGGCAGCTCATCAATCCTCCCGATGCTGTTATTCTCCCATATTGCCGGTATGAGTCAAGATACGATCAAGAAGATGCCGTTCCGTAGTAACGGCTATATCTGCCTGATAAACAGAGTGTTGTAAGGAAGTGGGACTATGGGCACGCAGGAATTATAAAGATATTTCCGGAAATACGGTCTGGAAATTACTCCATATATATAGTGGGGCGATCAGAAGTTCAGAGCGCCCGGAACTTGGCAAAAGGTCGGTTTAACCGGATTAGGACCAGTGGTCCTATCACAGGTTCAAATTGGGTAAATGAGGTGAGAAAACAACAGTTTTTCTGAGCTACTTGGTCTTCGTTGGGATGATAGGACCAGTGGTTCTATCCGGGCGCAAAGGAGGTAAGATGCATAACTTGAATAGAGGTAAACGTCGCTTCAAGCCGTTGCGATCAGACAGGAGTCTGGATGATGGCGTC
>CAZASC010000301.1:0-4328 GCA_964487695.1 uncultured Victivallales bacterium | reverse complement strand
TTTCGAGGTTACTCGCGAACGCATACGCCAGATCGAGGCCAAGGCCCTGCGCAAGCTGCGCCATCCCAGCCGCAGCAAAAAACTCAAGAGCTTCGTGGAATAAGGTCCATGCGTCGATTACCGTTCGCCCAGCTCATCATCCCCGTGATGGCGCTGTTTATCTGGCTGCCGTGGGCGCCCTGCGCCCCGGCGGCGGAGATCGACGACTCGAATCTCTTTGTCGAGGCCTTTGGCGCCTATCAGAAAATGGATTACCTCCTGGCCATCGACAAGGTCAAAGAGCTTACCCAGGTCTTCCCCGACACCCCGCTTCGGGATGTGGCTCTGCTGCTTCTGGCCCGTTCCGGGCTGAAGGCCGGCGACAACACTCTGGCCGCCCGGACCGTCAACCAGTTCATCGTCGAATTTCCCGACGATCCCTTGAGGTCGAGCATTGAGGACGAATTGCTCAGCCTGGGGGAGCGACTGCACAAGGGCGAACAGCTCTCCGAAAACAAGGCGCTGCATGCGGAAGCAGTGAAGATGCGCAACGAGCAGCTTGCCATCGAGCGGGCCATTGCCCAGAGACTGGAGCAGGAACGCTTGGCCCGGCTCAAGGCCGAGCAGGATCGCATTGCCAGGGAGAAGGCCGAGCTGGAACGTAGGGAGCGTGAACGGATCGCTGCCGAAAAGGCCGCCAAAGAGGCAATCCGCACCGCCACCGTGATCACCCTGGAGGAGAGCCGGATCGCCATGGCGGGACAGAGCGGGACGCTCCCGTTTGAGATCGTCAATCGTACCCAAAACAACGAAGAGTTCATCCTTGAGATCAACGCGCCTGCCGAATACGGCGCGCTTCTGTCGGCTGAGGCGGCGCCGGGCGTGATGACCAGCCGCATGACCATCGGTGCGGGGCAGTCCCTCAAGGGAGCCATCTCGTTCCGCATACCGTCCGACCGGGTGGACGGCGAACGCAAGGGGATGACCCTCAAGATGGTCTCGGCGCGCTTCAGCGATGTTGCCCTGTCGAAGAACACCCTGCTGACGACCGCCGCGCCGCTGGTGCGTGTCGTTGCCCGCCCCACCGGGCAGAAGATCGTTCCCGGCGGACAGGTCCGTTACCGCGTGACCGTGCTGAACATCGGGTCCAAAACGGCCCAGGAGCTGACCGGGCGGATGATCCTGCCGCCGCAGCTTGTTTTCATGGACAAGGAGAATCCGCAATTCCACCGGGACGGGGCCGATACCACGTCGTTCAGGATCGACAACCTGGAGACCGGAAAGATGGCGGAATATTACTTGAACCTGAAGGTGCGCGACGACAGCCGCATTGGGCAGGAGGTGCGGTGCCGGGTAGAGGTTTCCAACGGGCAGTTGCAGCGCACTGAGACCTTCACCTCCAGCGTTGCGACGGTGCAGGCGAACTGAGCGCGCAACCGCACCACGACATAGCGTTAAACTAAACGACCTCCGGGGTATGCCTCGGAGGTCGTTCGCGTTACAAGGGAAACTCCCCTATTTCTTGTTGCTTTCTGGGTATTTCGACCACATTTTTAGTGGATGTTCCGGAATTACCAAAACTCAGGCCGCCTCTTTCAGCATGAAATCCACATGCAGTGCCTATTCCGGTGAATCCGACCAATGGAACTAACGTGATGGCGACCGGTTTTCCGCTGTGAATCCGACCAGCGTTCCGGCGAAAGCGACCAAGGTAGATAGCCGCAAGGCAGAGTTTAATTTGTCACATTTTCGGTTTTCTGGTCATGAGTCGTTGCGACACACTGTCCTTGGTTGTCCACAGTAATGTTAACGGTTTCGCTGGGTAGTGGCTAAGTCCACTGGCCCCGCTGGTTAGCAGGCGCTTTTACAAATGCTGCTGAATTCATGGACCATGAACTCAGCGCAAGCAGCGAATTTGTCGCGGTACCGACTGATATCACCTTTGGGATGGAAACCGACAACAAATTCGAGGCTTTTTTCTGTAAAGTACCAGCCTGATGTCACCCTCTTATCATCCGACCAAGTAAGCCAGGCTTCAACAAGATCTGGCCTCATATGGAGAAATTGCTCGATTTCCTCCTGAAGCAAAAAGACCTTTTCAGATGAGAGTCCAATATCTTGGATCATTTGCACTGCTGATTTATTACCGATGCGTCTAAAATCAACCGGGAACGTGCATATTTGTTCAACGGTGGAAAGTTCCTCTTGATTCATCTTGGAGACCCCTTGCCTATTAACTCGGAATTATGGGGAGTTAACCCCGATAATCTGTCACGGTTCGGGTTTCTGGTCAATCGCTATTCGTTTTTTTCTCATGGATTCGCCCTTCAGTTCGACCTTGTAGGCATTGTGTACCAGCCTGTCCAGGATCGCGTCAGCCAAGGTTGGGTCCTGCATGGCATCGTGCCATGACTTGATGGGGAGTTGGCTGGTGACGACGGTGGCTTTCCTATCATAGCGTTCCTCGACGATTTCCAGGAGTTCCCGCTGGTAATCCTGGGAGAGCGGCGAGATGAGCAGGTCATCAAGCACCAGCACCTCGCACTTGGCGATTTGAGCCATGAGCTTCTGGTAGCGGCCATCATGGCGGGCGATGGAGATATCCTGAAGCAGTCGGGGCAGCCTGTGGTAGAGCGTCGTGTGACCGTCCCGGCACGCCTTCTGGGCCAGGGCGCAGGCAAGATAGCTTTTTCCCGCACCGGTTGGTCCGGTGATGAGAATATTGTGATGACTTTGTACCCACTGGTTCTGAGCAAGAGACATGACCTGCGACCGATACATGCCTCGTGCCTCTTTGAAGTCCAGGTCTTCTATTGATGCCGAAAGCCGCAGCTTGGCAGCTTTCAGCCGGTTCTGCATCCGCCGGTTTTCCAGGTCGGACATCTGCTGGTCTACGAGCAGGCCAAAGCGTTCCTCGAAGGTGAGGGATGCCATGTCGGGAGTATTCGGGGGACATAATACAATTTCTTGTTTTAAGCAATAATTGCATGGATGTCCCCAGAATAATCCGCCGAAGCTATAATCGGTCATATTCCGCGTCCTCGGAATCGTCCCACACCTTACTGAATACATCCTCGGAAAGCTTTGCTGCTGCCTGCCTTAGTTGCTTATCCTCACTGGCCTGCCTCAAAAAATCAATAAAGTCCTCCACCTCCATAAGTCTTTCCGGAGGCAAGACCCTTATTTTCGAAATCAAGATTTGCTCATGTTCGGAAAACGGCGCGACATTCATCTTATGTTGCATGGCGTTGCCTTTCATGGTTCAGGTTTACGACCGCATTGCATAGGTTTTTTAAGCTGATATCTGAGATTATTGAGCATCAAAAAGTGATAGTCAAGCCGTTAGGGAAAAATCAATGGGACAAATAACAACCACCAACAACGACCAATGTGCTGCAATATGCACATGTTGGGAAAAGGGAGCGAAAAAGATTTTGGAGGTTTTGCCTCCTTTTTTCTTGTGCTATAGAAATAATTTCTATATGTTTAAACAATGACAACAAAATACCGCTTTTCAAACTTCAGGATCACGTTGAGGGAGAAAGATCACAACCCTCCTCATGTGCATCTCATGGGTCCTGATTTTGATGTGGTAATAAACCTTGAAACGCTGGAAGTCATGGATGGCGCCGCGCCTGCAACGGTTCTTCGTCATGCCGTGGGATGGATAGCAGACAACAGAGAGGAGTTGATACAACAATGGCGCGCTCTACACGGATAACCCGCCCAAGATTAACGGCTGTTACTGCTGCTGATAATTATTGTCTCGAAGTCAGTTTTGCTGATGGTTCCAGCGGCACTGTAAATCTTAAAGAGTCCATTTTCTCTTTGCCCGGCCTTGCGCCTCTTCGTGATATTGCCGTATTTTCCGGTGCTGTTTTAGGAGAATACGGTTGGGAAGCAGAATGGGCTCAACATGACATCCAGATCGGTGCTGATACGCTCTTTGCAGACATGCTCGATCAGCGTTCGGAATCACCCGCCGACCGCTTTACAGTATGGCGAATCAGAAACGGCCTTTCTCTTGCTGCTGCAAGTCGTGAACTTGGTGTCACTGTTCGCACGCTAAGCGCCTACGGATCTGGCGCTCGGCCCATTCCGCGTACTGTTCAGCTTGCATGTATTGGTTGGGAAGAAGAACATCGTAGAAAAACCGCTTGATTTTAATCAGTTGTTCATTGGCCGGCCTCCGTGATGTTGCAATTCTCCAAGACCGTTTACTTTAGAACACACCACGTTAATAAGCAAAATGTCTGTAAAGAGGCGAAAAATGACCATGACTCAAAATGATCTTGAGACCGCAAGGGAACTGAAAAAACGCGTATCAAAACTCACACCGTTGCTTGACT
>CAZASC010000300.1:0-4338 GCA_964487695.1 uncultured Victivallales bacterium | reverse complement strand
GAAAATCTACACTAAACTCTGACGCAACCTGTCTCAAACTTGTTGACACGTTCCGTATCCCGTCAACGAGTACAAGGCTTCGCTGTTTGCTGCACATCCGACCGGAACTTTGTTTCTGAGCGATACTCATCCTCTCTTCCGGTCTGATGGTGTTGACTTCGAGGGAGTCTGCGCTGGAAGTTATTCGGTCGTATTGGAACATCACCTGAACGGTAAAACAGAGGACTTTGCATCTCAGGTTTTCCAACTGAAAGAGCCATCTGTTACGGTTCAACTGGTCGCGGTGACACAGAAAGAACTTGCCGAAATCGCTCAACCTAAAGCTGCTGAGGCGGCAACTGCTTCGGTGTCAGGAAATCTGCGACTGGAAGGACTCGACTGGGATCAGGAGTCGTCTTCTCCGGTTCGTGTTTCACGTCAAGCTAAGTTGATTAGGGAGGGAGACCTCAATGGAGTATTTCCATCGATCGATGCTCAAGGGAAGTTTACGGCTAAAAACCTGAAGCCGGGAACTTATGCGCTTAGTTTTGGCGAAACAACGCATGGTGCGGCATACATCAAATCATTCACGGTAGATAGCCGACCAGCTGATCCCGCGCACTTCACGATAAATTCCGGACAAGACATTTATATTGAAGCTGTATTCAGCAACGATGCGCGGAACGCAGCAGGACATCTACGCGCAGACTACACAGCCCAGCCGCACTATCTGCCGAATGGCACCCACCCCGCAGCTTCGGTCTCCGGAATGGTTACCGGAGCAGCTGCAGACGGCGCAAAAGTGAAACTGAGCGCCCTGCGGTTTAACTCGGTCCGTTCGAATCTGTACCAGACAGTTGCTTCAGAGACCGGCGCATTTCACTTCGATTCAGTCGATCCTGGAATTTACAATCTCTCCACGGATGGAGAAAGCCATCAGCACTCATCCTATGGAGCAAAAGGACCTGGGATGGAAGGGATGCCAATTGTTCTCTCTGCCGGTCAACATCTCGATGGAATAACATTGCAGACGTTTCCAAAGAGTTCACTTTGTGGCAGGGTCCTCGACTCTGACGGAAAACCGCGCTCTGGAATCGAAGTATGGGTCCAAGGCTATAAAGATAGAATCTATGTAAAAGGCTCTCCTGTGACGTGGCAGAAGCACTCTGTCACCGATGTGCAGGGCAGATATACACTTGCCGAAGTGGGGCCTTCCTCACTTCTGCTTTGGGCACAGGTTGGCGATATAAAGACTTACTATCCGTTTACAAACAAATACTCTGAGGCGCTGTATGCCGACCCTGGACCAAAAGACTCCGCCTGTAACTACGACATCTATCTTCCCGCGCCCGGGAAAGAGCAGGCCGAAAGAGGGTACAGCGTTTCAGGGACAATTGATGGCCATCTTGATCCGGCTCTGGGCGATCATTTCTATGTGAATCTGAATCCTGAAGAATTTGCTCATACACCTCGAGTCAAGCCCCTGGAAGTCAAGGCCGCAGGCAGCTTCGAAGTGAAGCAAGTATGGCCTGGAAGGTATACGCTCACACTCACGACGAGTTATGGTAATGGGTTCTTGCCTTGCAGAATGCCAAGCTCCATCTGCATGGGGTACTACCATCATCTGCTCGCATCGCAGCAGATTACCGTCACAAATGCCGGCGCGCGGGGATTGAAGCTCAACGTCGGCGCTTTGCCCACGCTTGATGGGGAAGTATTGATAGACGGCAAGGTGCCTGAGCCTGAACACCAGGTTGGGACTCCCAGTCTGTCGGGAGAGTCTACCAGCGTAGAAGTGTCCTCCGCCAAGCTCGACAGCAAAGGGCATTTCACATTCAAGTCTCTGGATGTGGAAGACAATCTGTTTTCACTGGGAATGTACCAGCCTCGTTACTATATCCAATTCATCGAACTCGATGGAAAACGGATAGATGGTCAACACATTCAACTGCATTACGGCCAGTCCGCGCATCTGGTGGTTAGATTGGCCACGGACGGAGCGTCAGGTACGTTGACCGCTGATCCCAGTCAGCCGCCAGTTGACCCTTATCCCAACCGAAGCTCTCCGCTTGTACTAATGATTCCCGATCCGCTCCCGGAAGACAATACAGGCATTCTTACGGGTGCCTACTCAACCGACGGCGCAGCTCGCTTCTCTCAGGTTCCGCCGGGACACTACCGCATTTTGGCCGCAGATAATCTCGTTCTTCCTGGGGAAGGATTCATGCGTCCCTCAGGAACTGTCTATCTGTCACGTCACGACGATCTTGTGAAACTTGCCGCGCTTGGAATGCCCGTAGAAGTCAGCGCCAATCAGCACTTCAACTGGAGCGCCCCGATTGTGACCGAGCAGATGCGCAGAATGCTGGCGGAAGAAGGATTTCCGTCAACATTCTGAACCATGACAACCGAGCAATGTTTGAATTCGATTCAGGCATGGAACTGCTCGTCATCCGCTTTGATTTTGTAACAAGCAGGAGAGCACATGGCAGTTATGCGTAGGTTATCAGCACTTTTCTTCTTGTCTCTTCTATGGTTCGGGGCGATAGCGCAAACGCCGATGGCGAATAATGCAAATGCGCTTGTGGAAGGAACGATTGTGAACAAGAACCTTTCCGCTATTACCGTGCGCCTGGAAAGATCTCCGGTCAATCCTCTGGCTTACTCTGACGGCTATTCCGCAGCGGTGGAAGCCGACGGCAGCTTTCATTTTCACGACATAGCGCCCGGTGCGTATCGTTTGACCGCCGTAGCGAAGTATTCGATGTTTGGAGAGTATGGCTCTCATTCGCCCGAAGCATTGGGAATGATTCTTCAAGTACAGGCGGGTGACCACCTTCGCGGTTTGTCACTGGAACTCTTTCCCGCTCCAGAGACCATCTGCGGGCATGTGACAGACGAGAACGGCAAACCGCTTGAGATCGATGTAGAAGAGTACAGAATCTCCGATGGCTATCCCGATGGTTTCGGCGGAAGACAAGTCAGAGTTGAACTGCCTACCAGGCATACGGACTCCAATGGATATTTCAGCTTTTCGATACCAGGAGATCAGCGTGCATGGGACCCGGATGGGTTCTTTATTCGAGCTGGAGGGGTTTGGTATCCGTCAACGAAGGATTTTTCGAAAGCTGTTCCGCTCGCACCATCGGCATAATCTGTTTCCGGATGCCAGGCGAACATACAAATCAAGCGTTCGAAGTGCACTGGACAGGTGACGGGGATGTTCCCGGTCGGCGAGAAATCGGGAGGCGAATATGATGCTTCGCTTTATGCAGTCCAGCCCTCAGGTATGTTGTTTCTGGTAGATGCGCATCCGGCTTCAAGGGCGGACAGGGTTGAGTTTGACGAAATCTGCGAGGGGAGTTATGCGGTCGTTGTCCGACCCTCCATGAGTGGATACTGGAAAAGTTTTATATCTTCAGTCTTCGAGTTCAACGGACAAACCACTTCAATCGCACTGTCGGAAACAACAAATCAGGATATCTTCAAGACCGGCACCGCCGGGGGGGCGGAGCCTCAACTCGTTTCGCTCTCCGGAAATCTGCGATTCGAAGGTCTGACGCAGGCGCAGGCTTGCCCAGCGCATTTCTGGCATCAAGTAGCGTTATATGTGGGTAAGAGCAAGGATAAGGGCTATTCTCCGGCGTATATTACATCGCCTGATGCTCAAGGCAACTTTACATTTAAGCGAGTACGGTCCGGCTATTATCAAATAGTATTCGATGAATCAATGCATGGCGCTGCATACATTCAAAGCTTCACCGTCAATGGGCAATCGGTCGATCCGTCGTATTTCTTTATTTTGCCAGGAGCGGCGACTCGTGTCGAAGCTGTATTCAGCAACCAACCTGCGAATGCGACCGGGCATCCGCGCGCGGATTACAATGCGCCTCCGCATTTGTTGCCGGAAGGCACGCATCCTGCTGCGTCTGTTTCCGGGCGAGTAATCGGGAATGGCGCACCTGGAGCAATTGTACAGTTGTCTGCCATTGCGTACAATTCCGCACGATCTTCGATATATCAGGCAGTTGCAGCAGCCGACGGCAGCTTTCGTTTCGATTCCGTCGATCCCGGCATCTATAAAATCTTTACCGAGGGAGGAGAAAATCAATACTCCGCATATGGAGCGAAAGGGCCAGGCCTGGAAGGAATGCCTATAAGACTTTCAGCGGATAAGCACCTCAAGGACATTCTGCTCACAGCTTATGCCAATGTCCCTCTTTCCGGCCCTGCGTTGAACGAACAATCGTTGCACTTCGCGACTGCCGTCACGGACGGAGCTTCTGGCAAGTTGTCTGTTGATCCGTAAGCGTCCTAAGTTTCCATCTGGACTGTCCGTGGCGGGGCGGTGAACGATGA
>CAZASC010000299.1:0-4364 GCA_964487695.1 uncultured Victivallales bacterium | reverse complement strand
CATTCCAAGAGAAGTGCGACCAATCTTGGGTCTAGCTTTCGCTCTTGGACTATTATTTTTGGCGTCCTCCATATATTCACCCAGCCGGTCTGCGACGATCGCATATTCTATTTTGTACTTCTTCACGATGATCTGTGTTTTAGAGTTTGTCGTCGATGTATACCGTCACCCACCGGATTTGATTCAGTGCCTTCTTTCCTTTCGGTCAATTGGTTTGCTGCTCGTTGCGTTGGCAGTTTTGGTATTTCCATTTAAGCCGAGTCTGATAGTCTCTTTTTCCGAACAAATCGGAATGCGTATCAGCGGAGGATTGATAGCTCCGTTCCCACTCATATTTCCGATCAGTGCAATCATCTCCGCATATGCTTTTTTATACTCTTTGGAACCGAGAGGCCGCTCACTATTCTATTTCCTGCTCTGCTTGGCCGGAACGTTGATGACACGAGCAAGAGGCGGAGAAATAAGTTTGCTTTTGCCATTTGTGATCCTTGGCGCTGGATGGGCGAAGACGAGCAAACGTTCCGCTTATCTCTTCGTTTCGGGGATCATGGCTTCGGCTTTACTTACCTCTTTGACCTTTGCCACCGTCGGAGGTGGCCGCATTTGGAGTTTGTTTAATAAAGGTCAAAGTGCCGAGGGCATTAAGACCGCTAGTGGAAGAACAGACATATGGAAATTTGTAATCCAGTATTGCTTGACTCATCCTCTAGGCATGGGCTACGTGGCTGGCTTTCGAGAAATTTTCAAGCAATACTACGTTCTCGGAATGCAAGTGAACGTCAATAATATCGGGAATGCTCATAATGTTCTTATGCAACTTCTTGCGGATGCCGGATGGCTTGCACTGGCAGTCTACTTGATTATGTTTGCCAAGATAGTTTTTCTGGCGTGGCGCAACGCAAGCCGCAAGGGTCTTGCATCGACCACCTCGAATATTAGCGCATGTCACGCGATTCGTTGCAGTCTCTTATTGCTTATTTGTTGCTTTATAGGTGGTCTGGATGCAGCGGATTTCAACGTTCCGATGAGGCAGGCATTCTATTGGCAGAACATTATTATTGCGATTATTCTCGGCGCATCCGCAACGCTTGTTCCTGCGATACGACAAGGCGCACGGTTACGGGAAAATAGCTCAGTCGTGAACCTATGAAAATATTGGTAACACATAACAGATACCAGTTCAGCGGCGGCGAAGACGCGGTCATGCACGACGAAGTTGCGCTGCTCCGCAATCACGACCATGCCGTGGAACTGTTGGAACAGGATAATGATGCGATTCAAGGAGTGCGTGGAAAATTAATCGCTTCCGCTTCAATTTTTTATTCAAGTAGTTCACGAAGACGAATGAAGCGGGTTATCGAAGACTTTCGGCCTGACATAGTACACGTTCATAACTGGTTTCCAATGTTGTCTCCGTCGATTATTCTAGAAGCTTCAACTTCCAGAATCCCCGTTGTGCAGACGCTGCATAATTACCGGATGCTCTGCTCGAATGCGTTGCTCTATCGGGATGGTTCCATCTGCACGGACTGTGTGGGAAAATCATTTCCTATCGGCGGGATTTTGCATGGATGTTATCGACAGAGTCGCGCGGGAAGTGCAGTCGTCACAGCTGCGTTTGCCTTCCATCGTCTAATGCGTACCTGGAATCGCGTCGATTTTTTTATAGCTGTGTCCGACTTCGAGCGCGAGATTCTTGTTGGCGGTGGATTGCCGGCTGAGAAGGTCGTTGTTAAGCCAAACTTTGTTAATTCGAATGCTGGCGAAGCGAATAGTGACAAAAGCGAGGTCGCATTATATGTTGGCCGTCTATCGCCGGAAAAGGGACTCAGAACACTGCTCGCCGCATGGAGTTCAGGCAGGATTCCGCTGCGCTTGAAAATTATCGGCGATGGTCCAATGGCAGATGAAGTACGCCTTTGCGCTACCAATAATTCGCGCATTGAATATCTCGGCCCGCAGTCGCCGGAAGTCGTCTATCGCGAAATGGCCGCGGCAAAGTTTTTGGTCTTCCCGTCTGAATGGTATGAAACCTTTGGGCGCACCGTAGTCGAAGCGTTTTCGCAAGGTACGCCGGTTTTGGCGGCCGATCTTGGCGTCATGCGGCAGTTGGTACAAGACGGCGTAACTGGCTTTCGCTTTTCTCCAGGAAATATGGAATCGCTGATAGCCCGTACACTGCGATTTCCGACCGGCAGTGAATATAAGCAGATGAGTATTAATTGCCGTGCCTTTTATCTCCGCGAATTTACTGGTGAAATCAATTATGTTGCGCTGATGGATATTTATCGCAAAGCGATTGCTATCCGGAAAAGCAAGAACGTTTCGTAAAAACGTTTTGAGGCTCCGGTGTTAAAGTGGTTTCGTCCTTATTTTTTCACCGGGGTTCGTTTTGCCGCTGGTTTATCGCACGCTTTTCGCGTCGTTTTTATTGTTTTCTGCTGCCGCCCAAGCTGCGGCTCGCGTTCAGGCTGTGCCGGTGCCGCAGGAGATGCGCTCCACAGCGTTTACTGTTCGCGTGAACGGCCGAGTTGTGGACGTGGCCCATGCCGCGGCAAGTTATGAATTTGTCAGCTTTGACATCACTGCGCCGGTGACGGTTGAAGTGACTGCCACAGACAAAGGCTTCTGGGATAAGGGCGTCGACATACAACCATGGCGTTTGGGACTGCGGCCTGCGCGAGATGGCGCTACGATTCGCTTTAAGATTCCGGGGCCGGTCAAGCTTTCCATCTCGCGGCCCGGGGACTTTCTAAATCACGCATCGATGCTGTTTGTATTTGCTGGTTCGCCGCCGCCGCCGATGCCGCGCGATCCGAAGATTCACGTATATCAGCCGGGCGTTTATCATGACAGCCTCAACCCTAAGAGCGGTGAAACATTTTATCTTGCACCTGGCTCATATTTTTTTGGAAGCTTGAATCTGTGGAAGGTTGAGAATGTAAAAATTCTCGGCCGGGGAACAATTGTGTATGACGGCCCGCAAGATCCGAACAGCGATGAAGGCTGGATGCAACGGCCCGATTGGCACTGTATTGGCGCGCTCGAAAGCCACAACGTAGAGATCGACGGACTAACTTGCGTCGTACGTTCGCGTACATGGTCGATTCAGATGAAAGATTCGACAGGCTTCACTTATGATGATTTGCGTGTGATCGGCGGCAATCCCGGCAATGCGAATCAAGACGGCATGGATTGGCTCGGAGGCGGCAGTACGACGGTGCGCAACGCGTTTATTCGCGCCTCCGACGATGTGTTTGCCATGCAGGGAAACTGGGATGGATATGGCGATAAAGAACTGACGCGTCCGGGGCACGACGTGCAAAGCATTCTTATCGAACACAGTGTTCTATCAACGAGCATTTCTAACATTGTTCGTGCCGGTTGGCCGCGCAAGACTTATAACTCGCGTAACTTTACTCTGCGCGATTCCGATATTTTGCATGGCGGCATCGGAGCTTGCGGGCAGAACTTCGGCGTACTTGGGTTTTGGGGTGCGAACGGCGCGCACGGCGATCACTCGAACTATACTTTCGAAAATCTGTTTCTCGATAACTGGTATTCGCTGGCGCAGATGGAACAGGGAACTCCGCGTCTGCATGACTTCATCTTTCATAACATCTGGGCTCTCGATCAGCCGCCGCTGGCCGAGTCAACAATGACAGGCAACGTGACGGGCGTGACGATTGACAACGTGAAATATGGCCAGAGTCGCGTGACGGGCAGCGCCGATTTGCCGCTGACGGTTTCGGGCGGCGCAGCGCGGCCAACGTTTGTAGCGCAGCATGGACCAGTCGCCAAGTTCACGGTCGATCCGCCGGTATTTACGCCAAAGCAATTTGTTACATTCACGGCGCAGCCTTCGCCGGGAGCGCGTTATACGTGGCTTTTTGGCGATGGGACTACGGCGACTGGCCAACGCGTGCGCCATAGCTTTGCAGACGCCGAAGGAACGCAGTTAGATAACTCCGGCAGGTTCCGCGTTTTGTTGCATGTCGAAGCTCGCGGTAAAAAATTGCAATCTTCTGGCGAAGATTGGGCGGCGCAAAATGTTGTTGCTATCGGTCGCTGGCATCAAGCGATCAATGCGCTGGAAGCCATGCTGCCCGGACTTACATGGCAGATTTATCCGGGCGCATGGACCGAGTTGCCGGACCTTGCAAAAGAACGCGCGATCTTTTCGGGCGAAGCCATAAATCTGCACGCCGACGCCCAGGGCTTTACGCGATACGCAACGGCGTGGGATGGGCTGATCGATATTCCGGCTGATGGTGGCTACACGTTTTATCTTCTTGCGCGTGATGGGGCGCGGCTCGTGATCGATGGCATCGACGTCGCGAAAACAGGGCCGCCGTTTGCGCAGG
>CAZASC010000298.1:0-4377 GCA_964487695.1 uncultured Victivallales bacterium | reverse complement strand
CAATCTCTTACATAGACCGTAAATGAGGCCGAGGCCTGAAGATTGGTTCCATTGAAAGGCACTATCGTCTGGCTTAACTTCCCGTCCACCTCATATTCTACAGCAAAACCAGAAGCTGCCTGTGTTGCTGCCATTATCATCAGAAAGAACTTCAAAAGCCAAACTCGATGAATTTGAGCACAGCAGTTCATGTTTAGGATCACGTAATGCCGAATGATCAGTTCTTCTCCCTCGGAACGAGGCTGAATAAGTTGGTGTTCTCCAGATCGCGCAAACTAGCCGGTGACAATTCCGGCGCATCAAATGTCATTTGCACCAGTTTGTCCCGAACCAGCTTGGACACCCTAGCGATTCGGTACACGTCCGGCTTGATCACGGCGATTTCTGCTTCAGTGAATTTGTGGCCAGCGACGCAATCAATGAAACTCGGCTCCTTCTTCTCCCGCGCCAACTCCATTGAGACGAGCAAGGCCAGACCAGGATCAATTTCCACCATGTTTGAAATTGACTGTATAACCCATGGAACATGCTCGTCGGTAAACATTTCAAAATTACTATCAGGTGAAAAAGTGATGCTTTTTAGTCCCAACATCGCCCAATCGGCCTTCCGCAGGTCATCCACAGTCTTGGTTCTCAACAGGTCGTTCCTATCGTAATTCTGAGCCGTCAACTCCAAAAAACGGAGAGCTTTTGTTCGTATCTGTGGACTACTATCAGCCAATGCCGAAACAATTTCACCATAGCTCGGTACGTCGTCGGTTGTCTTGCCAACTTCCATCTCCCAATATGCGATTGCCAGGGCGCGCGGAGGTGCCACCGGGTTGCGATAGCTCAAGTCCAAAGGTGTGCCCTCGATAAGAACCTCATGGTTCCTCGTAACATATGGTGTGAAAGCGAAGACTTGGTTTGGATTCTGAACGCAACAAAAATCCAAGATATCTCTGAAGGTATATTCTCCAGCCGGTAAATCTACGTAATAGTTGAAGACGGAAGACGAATTATATTTCTCCGGAGACATTCCAAGGGGATAAGAAATGCCAATAGGATATCCTGAAGCCAGGAGACGGATTAGTGGTTCAAAAATACCTTGGTACATCGGGATTTGAAGCGCGGCTGCTTTGACACTCACCTTCTGAGGAAGGACGCTTTTGAAGGGAATAATCTTACGATGTATCCAAATTATTCCTGTCTCAGGAGACTGTGTATAAGTATATTCGGGATACGAACCCAGAAATGCTTGTATTAATTCCTTTCCTGTAGTAATTTTCTTTTTGAACGAAAACATTGTCGAATCCGAATCAGATATGACGTCCGCATATAAATTACAACGGAGAAGGTACTTCTTGCCCATTTCCTGCCAAGCTCGTCTCATGTCGTTGGATTCGATGCTGACGTCATGAAGTTCGCAATTTAGAAGGCTCTCATCCCATCTGGAAGAAATCGGACTTTCGACCGCTGATCCCCACGTTCCAGCCGTCGCTGTCAGCATAAAGAATGAAAACAAAAGACTCCAAAAGCGATTCAAAGTACGATATGAATTGTAGTATAACACAACTAAACCCTTACGGGCATCCGTAACTTTGTGGCCCCTTTACAATGAGAACCGTGCCGGCACCACTAGTGCTCCAAGCGGTACAGCCAACAGAAACATTTTGCGCGGCATTATTGGCATCCGGATTCCGCCACGTCCAAGTGGTTGTATCGGCCCACTGTCCAGCGGGTGAGTAATAATTATACTGTCCGCCTGCCCAGCGACCTAATGTAACATTCTGAGTGCCACCCATTGCACAGCCAGCCACTTGTGGGACTGATTCATAGTGGTAGTCGTTAGGCGCGGTGCCAATGCCACCACTGACGTTAAACGAATGCGTTTCGTCATACCCTATATCAATTCCAAAACCATTTATATTCATGCAGCCGCCTTGCTGCGAGGTGGCTGGCCAAACTTCACCCCAACTATACTTTCCATCTTGCCCCAAACAACAGAATGAAAAGGTTATTGTAAAACCAACAGATGCACCGCTATTCCAAGGTGTGATGTTTGGGTTTGGGTCAACAGGATTTGGACACGCGTAGGTTGCAAGAGTTACGGTTAGAATCGGCGATCCATTTCCCCCATTTGACGTAACATAATATGGATTAGACTGAAGGTTTCGTTCAGAGGCGGTGGCATAGAAGGTATTCACACCTGCCCCCATGGCAGCCGCCTCAAACCATTCTAGCGTATCATCATCGATATAACCTACGCAAGTTAATTCGGCTTCGTCGGTTAGAGGTGGAAGTTCCACACAGTCATTCGCATCATCACCAATAGTGCATACATAGACCGTTGGGTCCCCGGTGCAATCTGGACTGTTGACAACATGATCAATCCAAATTTGCCCCGACTCCTGGGCCAAGCAGGATCCAAGCACACCCATCCAACCAGCAAAGAATAAGGCAACGGGCAACATGAATTTATGTCCAAAAGACCTGAAATTTTCAATTTGAATCAATTTCATATTAGTATTTCCTTCAAATGGTTGTATGAGTGCATTTATTGACGCATATTAGAGCATTCTAGGCAGAGCCTTAAAAGCCAAAAGAACAATCATTTTGCGACAAACGTCTATCATTTTGCGACATGGCTGCACGGTTCGCCTCCGTTTTCGACGTTTGCACGACTTTTGCCCTCATGCCTGGGAATTTGCGAGAAAAATTGCTGGCGTGCTGGTACCCGAGACTGGTCGCCGTTTCTTTCACTGTGAAACCCTTGTGCAACAGGTCAATGGCTCGGTATTGCCGTTGTTCAGCAATCCAAGACCGTATGCATTTAACAAACGTCTTTAGAAAATGCCTTTCAAGTGTTCTCACGGAGACGCCGACGTTCATTGCCATCTGCGAGACCGACCAGTTCGCCTCCCTTAGCAATTCAGGCCAGTTTTGGATGGTGTTTAAGTGAGTGTTCATCCCGGTTCCTTCAAGACAACGGCCATGGCGCACTGCGGGCAGGAGATTTTTTCGCCAATGGCGTAAGGTGGGAATTCGATATGTTCCTGGCAAAAGGAGCAGGAAATTTTCAGGTTTTCGGGCGCTCGCAAGGTAAGGGCTGTCCGGCAGAGCGGGCACGGAATTTTCCGGCAGAGGTTGTGGCTGGAAAACTGGATTTTTCCTCCGCAGGGTTGCTCGAAGACCAATTTTCTTTTGCCGGGGGCTTCGGAGAAGTACACGCCGTCGCCGTGTTCGGTGGTCTGAATGAAAATCAACCGCGTGCAGGTATGGTTGGGGATGTCCCAATCCAGAAAGGCGCGCGGCGAACGCCCGTAAACGCGTTTGAACTCGCGTGAAAAGTTGGAGGCCTGCTTGAACCCCAGTTCGGAGGCAACGTTTTTGACTGGAAGACCGCCTTTCAACTGCACGGCGGCTTTTAAGAACCGCTGTTCATGAAGCCAATCGTGGGGGCGGCAATGGAATACCAGCGCCATCCATCGTTCCAATTGGCGCGGGGAAATCCCCATGAATGCAGCCATCGCCTTGGCCTGGTAGGCCGATTTCGAGGCGTTTTTCTGCCATTGCTCCAACATATAGATGCTGATTCGCGTCATAATTTGGCAACACGACCGTCTATCTGACCATTCCTTCCCTTCGCCATTGAACCCGACCCGGAAAATGAGGCTGTTGGGGCCTCATCCTCCTCTGAGCTTGAAAAGCGCTTCCCCAGGCAACCTCGTGGCCAATTTCAATACGACACCCGGCCCATTGCCTGCGCCAATCAAAATCTCATGAAACTGCATGCTTATGGCGCATTCCTCAAAATAGCGCAAGAACTTTTACTTTACATTTTTTGCTCATCGGGAAAGCAATTTTAGGTTGAACGGCCCGTCGCATCGGGGCGGGCATGCGCCTCCCGCGCGGGGAAGGCGCCCAGGCGGCATGAAACCGGCGGCCTTTCGCCATTGTTCCCTGATCAGCAGCCATCTCCACCGCCTCTTCTTATTCGCCCGATGTCTTATTGGGTCGCCACGCGCACGAATCCTTGCTGGAACGGGCTGAAGGTGGAGAGCGGTATGGAAATGGTCATCACGGTTCCATCGCCGGGGACGCTGGAATAAGTAAGCCAGTTGGCCGCGGCCACATTGGTTTGATAAAGGATGTGATGGGTGAATCCTGACTGCGACTGGAACTGGAACTGGAAGTTCGCGCCCACTACCTCAGGATTCAGCAGTGTCACCGGCGCCGCCGTTTCGGCGATCATGCCCAACATGCCGCTGTTGAATTCCTGGTAGTAGAGGGAGGTGCCGATGACGAAGAGTTTCAAGGCGGAATTGACAAGGTTGGTTCCAAAATAGACCGCGCCGCTGCCTTCGCCACAAACCCAAATCCCATTGGGCGCGAGCG
>CAZASC010000297.1:0-4377 GCA_964487695.1 uncultured Victivallales bacterium | reverse complement strand
GTCCGGTGCGCGGCCTCGCCGTACTTGCGGTTCAACGCGCAGGCGAGTTTGTCCTTGCGCAGTTTGAGAAGCGTCGCGTCCTTTTCGAGCGAGTCGATCAGGTCTGCTAGTTCTTGCGCCTGCAAAGCGGCGATGGAGGCGATGTCCATTTCATCGAGCGCAGCGGGATGATAATTGCGGAGGATCATTGAACGCCTCCGAAATTCTGTCCGTAAAATGCGATGAGCGCAGCTTCGGCTAAACCGTCGTCACAGCGACGCGACCAGAAATTGGCGAAGTTCGGCATCAGTTGGCTGGCGCGGTAACGGGCGTCGTCCTTGTTGCTGGAAACCTTGAGCTTCGCCTTCCACGTCACCGGCGTGACGAGCGTCGTCGGGAGAAAGTTCGCGGCCACGATGCCCTTGATCGCGCCATAGGCTTCGCCGAACGCGAACATGCTGGCAACGCCCTGTTTCGGCATGGCGGAGACGCGTTCGATGAACACGCTCACGCGAGATGTGTTCTTCGTCTTGTCGTCGACCATGTTCGCCAGCGCGGTCAGATCGAGAACGCGGCGCGTGCCCTTGCTCTTTGTGATCGTGAGCGTCGGCATGGCCAACACATCCATCTCTTCGCCGGAGCGAAAGGCCAAAGCGCCGGACAGGCCGGGATCGATGCCGACGAAAAGAGTCATTCGGGGATCTCCACGCTATAGAGATCCTTGTGCTTCACGCGCCCTTTGGTCACGGCGACGATTTTGTCGGCGATGGCTGGGCGCGGACGGCGCAACCCCCTCGCATATCTGGAGACGTTCAGAGCCGCGCTGGTGCTGTCCATGCCAAGCATCCGCGCGAATTCCGCGTGGGAGATGTTTTTCTCTGTAAGGTAATCGGCCAGTTTCATAATGATAATCACATATCCCATTTGGATATATCAAATCAAGATTAAAATGGCCTAATGGGATAGGTTTGTGAAATTAATTGCATTAACCATCCAATTCGGATAGGATGCCTAATCCGAATTGGATAGGGCAATGCAAATGAACAGATTGAAAATCATACGAGAACAAGCGGGCTTCACCCAAGAGGAAGTCGCCACGGCACATAAAGTCACGGCGCAAACAATCCAGCGTTTCGAGAAAGGAACGCGCAATGTCAGCCTCTCTTGGCTCGAGAAACTGGCCAAGTTTTATAGCGTCCGCGTGTCCGCTTTGGTCGATGAGATCGGCGCAGGCGATGCAGAAGCAACAGAGAGTGATGTCGACGAAGCTCTCCTGCGTGAGATTCTTACCTATGCGCAAACACGCTGCAAAGGCTTCGATGTCGATCCGGCCACGCTTGCCAAGGTCGTGTGCAAAACCTACAAGAAATGCCTTAAAACAAGCGATGCGTCTCAAAAAGCGGATATCAAGGAAAAGGTGGATGATATGCTCACCTGCGTCGTCGATTGATCTTTCAATTCATCCCTACAAACCGCGTCAGATATTGCACCGCTTCTTCGAAATCACGGCGCGGCAGATCACAAAATTCTTCGAGCTGGTACGCGCTGAGAAAGGCCTCACGCAAAAGAAGGCGGCTACATGAGACCCTTTCTGCGTGGGAAATAATGATCCCCTCCAGAATCTTTACCTGGGTTTCATCAATTGTGGGGTATAGCCCCGCGAGAAAGGTTGTCCGTTTGGTAGAAAAGAGGTTTTCTTCCTCGGCCATCTCCTCAAAAACGAGGGACACTATTACATTGGAACTGCTCATAAATGTCATCCACTGAAGAATGATTGTTACCAAAATATGTACACGGGATGGTTGAAAGATGCCCGAAATCGGCGAGAAAATCAAGAAAAATCTTGACTTTTAGTATAAATAAGCCAGACTTCACGTATTAATGATATGGAAAACAAAAATATGGCACTTGGCCCGGATCAGCTTCGCGCCGCCCGCGCGCTCCTGAATATCTCGCAAGACGATCTTGCGAAGGGATCTGGCGTAGCCGTCACATCTATCCGTCAGTTTGAACTGGGTGCAACCGCGAAGCTCCAGCAAAAAACAGAAGACGCGTTGCTGTCCTTTCTAAGTGAGAGAATAGAGTTTATTGGCGCTCGCGGTGTTGCGCTGCGGGAAGCGGAACATTTTGTTTTGGAGGGCGAAAACGTGATCGCCCAAATGTTTGAAGACATCCATGCCTGTTTACGCGGGCAAGAAGGTGCGGAAGCGTTATTTCTGTGCGGAGATGCCCCGTGTCAATCATTGCCGGAGATCACCGAATATTGCACGAAGCTGCGGGAAGCCGGTTTTACCTATCGCTCCATCTGTCATCAACAGGAAGGCGGCGCTCCCATTCGAGTTGTCCCAGCAAATTTTTCCTCTCTTGCCCTTCAGATAGTGTACGACTCGACCGTTGCGCAAATGGTTGCCCCCGGACGCATTCTCCTGGTTCGCTCCCCAATGTTTGCCAAGGGATTGAGGCAGACGTTCGAGCTTCTTTGGGCCGCCATCCCTGCGCTTGAGGCGGAAACAGATGATGAAGATGCGGCAGTATGTAAAAAATCCAGAATGGCTGGTGTATAAACCTATCCAAAAAGGATAGGCATAAGCGTTTTCTTGACAAACCATGCCTATTTGGATAGGTTCTTAGGAATAGGCGGCCTAGTGCCGTCCCCATATTCCCAAGGAGAATTGCATGATCCCCGTTGTTTCCCAGCTTTATTTGGACATGGCGCACCGCGCCGTGCGCGAAACTTTGACCCTCGTGCGCCAAGGCCGCACCGATGAGGCCCTTGAGGTCGCCGAACTGGCGGTCGACACCTATCACAAAGCCATCGCGCACGCCAAAGATGCGCAACTCGACGCCTTCATCGCGCTGGCCATGCGCGCGCCGCATCCGTCCGAACAACGCGTTGCGGGGCGGGCATGAGTTTGTTCGACCGCCCCCTTCGCGGAATCTCCCGCGCGCTGCGCCAGCAATGGCGCTGGTGGAAGACCACTTGGGCGGGGTGGTAACGATGGCCGATGAACCGCTTGTTCTCACGGCCGACCAGGTTGCCGAAAAACTCCAAATCGAGCCTCGTGCCGTTATTCGTCTGCGCAACCAAAGAAAACTTGCCTTCGTCAAAATTGGAAGCCAATTACGGTTCCGTATTGAAGACGTCGAAGATTATTTAAGGAGATCATTGAACCCATGCCGAGAGCAACACGAACGCCTTGGCTCGGAAAAGAACCGAGCCAATATGTCTGGTACATCTATTGGTACGACAAGGCTGGTGGACGGTACAGAAGAAGAAGCACTCGCACGGAAGATCGCAGCCAAGCTGAAAAAGCGCTAGGCCGGTTCATAGTCGAACTTGCATCGAAAGAGGATGCGTCAGGCACCGCCCAGCCGCCGGAACAGTATTTGATAGCAACGGCTCTACGCTGGTACTTGCAGGAACGTGGCCCCGAAATTTCAACGAAGGATTTGGTGGCGCGAACGGTTGAACAGTTCCTGGATTTTTTTGGGCCGCGCGCGACCGTTGCGAGCATCACTCCACAGCTTCTCAAAAAATATCAGTCCGAGCGCATGAGTAAGCGACGCCCGAAGATGATCCATACCAGAGAAGGCAATATCTTTGTTGAGGATCGCAGGCCTGTAACAAATGGCACCGTGCGCCGCGAGCTGGTCACGCTTTCAGCCGCGCTCAATCATGCCATCAAGAATGGACGTTTGATGACCGCGCCAGGCATTCAAAAACCTCCGGCACCTCCTGGCAAAACGCGCTTTCTTACGAAAGAAGAGATCGAGCGTCTTTTGACCAATTGTCCGGAGCCGCACCTGCGTTTGTTTATCGCCTTAGCCATAAACACCGGTGCCCGAAAAGGAGCGCTTCTGGACTTGAAATGGGATCAGATGGATTTTGATAACAGGATTATTTACCTCAATCCTGAAGGCAGGGCGCAAACGGCAAAACGCCGCGCTATTGTTCCTATGAACAATTACCTCCGCGATACCTTGATAAAAGCAAAAACGGAGCAGAAAGAATATGTCCTCGAACAAATCGAAAAAAGCGGCAAGGAAATGGTTCTCTGCGAACACGTTATTTCTTTTCGAAACCAACCTGTGTTCAATGTCCGGACAGGCTTCCGCCGCTCCTGCGAACGCGCCGGAATAAAAGGCGTCACGCCCCACACGTTGCGTCACACGGCGGGAACTCTCATGGCCTTGGCGGGTATCGACCTTTTCCTGATAGCCAAAGTTCTGGGGCATTCCGTGCAGAAGACGACCGAGCTTTACGCCCATTTCCAGCCGGAATATTTGCGTGGTGCCGTCAACGCGCTGGAAGCGGCGATACCGAAACAAATCAACGTCCAGTACACCCAAGGCAAAAGACCTTCTGGCGCAGCGATGCAGCCCGCCGGCATCCTGTAG
>CAZASC010000296.1:0-4380 GCA_964487695.1 uncultured Victivallales bacterium | reverse complement strand
CGGTGAAGCTGAACTTCGCCAAGACCACCGGCAACGACGAGATCATGGTTAGCGGCTCGTTGCCCATAGTGGCGGGGTTTGTGGCGAGTTCCCAGAATGTGGTGGTGGACGTCGGCGGTGTGGTAAAAATTTTCACTCTTAGCAGCAAGGGCGATGGCACAGGAGCGACGGGCTATCCGGCTGTCACCTCAACTAAGAATGACCACTTCGACCTGAAGTTTAAAAGTGTAAATGGAAAAGTGTCCGCACAGATGGGCACGTTCACTGCGCAATTCAACAAAGGCACCTTTGCCCTTTCGTTTGCCGACATGGGCTTGCTGGGCCGCGCCAGTGTCAATAAAGTCACGCGCACTGTGCCCGTGATAATCTTGTTCAACAACCAGATGTACCAGGCTGCGCAGGCGGTGCAGTACACCGCCACGGCCAACAAGACTGGGGTGGCCCTATGGACGTCCAAACCGTAAAGTCCTGCTAACGGGTGGTCTGCCCTGTCCCTGTTTTCTTAGCTCTGTTAGGTGCCAGTGTCCGATTTACGAGAGAGGAAAGAAAGGCTGCGAATGCAAGAAGCAATATTTCAAAAGCACAAAACCACCGGTTTCATTACGCTTATCTCCCTGGCAATGGCGCTCCTGGCGTCTTGTTCTTTCGCGCAGGACCTGCTGCTCGGGATCGATAATAAGCCAAGGATTTATGTGGCCGATAATGCAAATGTTCTTATGGACTTCAGTAGTGGCATGATCACACTGTCGCAGAACTGGCCGGCAGGATCTTTCGCAATTGATTGGGGCGCCGGAACCCTGTTCGAAAATAACGCGCAAGAAATCCCAATTTTCAAGAATAACGGCATCACTAAGTGCATCACAGAACAATTTTTAGTCTACCCCTACAACACCGCCCCCACCAGCCTGGATTTGACAGATATCAACGGATCTCTCAGTTCTTTGCTTCCCTATCATGGACAAGATCCAACGCAACCGCAGATACTTGCGTTCACTGAGTCAACCATCGCTGAAGCGGCAACAGAGGGGTTTTCAGAAACTCTTCTTATTGATTACACTTGGCCGTGGGATGGGAATCCTGGTAGATACGGGTATGGAACAAATACAGTGGCGGCATTTCAGACATACCTAAATGAAATGGATGATGGGATAGCTCTTGCCAATGCTAATGGAGAATACGACTCCTATCATTTCTGGGATTATGTCGGGCTATACACAGATTTCAGTTTCAGTCCAGCCGATCTTGGTTTGTCAAGCTGGGATCAATATGAACCAGGTCCCCAAGATACAGGAACAATGAATTATTTCTTGTTTAATGCGCTTTTTCATTACGCGCATGTTCGATTTATGCAAAAAGCGGGCGATTATGCCTTGTCGCAAGGAATGGTGATATCGTGTTCACTGAATCCGGAAGATATAGAAAACGCGGTTGATCTTTATGTAATGGGCCGGCTTCGGGGAGTAGGCAAATTAGGCTACGAATTTTTCAACAGTCCCAGTGGCGAGTATGCCTGGTATCATACGATGAACTATGGTACGAGCAATCTGCAAAAGTACGGGGAACAGATGGCCCTTATCGGCCAGATCTCTCCAGATGGGCATGGCGATGCTCTCTATTCATGGGACCTTGCTTATGCGTTTTATTACGATATAACAGCCGCGGCCGACCCGGTTGATTATAACAACCAATATTTGGAAGCAGACTGGCCAACCACGCCGAAAACCGATACCTACCAATTTCCGCGATATGCGCTTTGGGCTGCCGGTGCGCTTGGCTTTATGCAAAGCCACTCGGAATATACAACGCTTCGTCCGGCCAAGCCAGTCGTTCTGGTCGCGAGCCGCGGAGTGCTTGAAGATCCATATGCCCAATTATTCAATAATCTATGGCAGACTGCGAATATTGCCGGGATTTTGGATCAGTTGCATTACCCTTTTGATGCGTCAGGCAAGGAAGAGTTTGACAGCTACGCCCAGGATGCGTCTGTTTTGATTTATTGCCCTTCAGAATCCAGCGAAATGCATTTAAACGCAGTGGCCAATTGGTTGAACGCGTCCGCCAATAGGGTTCTGGTCACGCATTCTTATGTTCCATTCCAGCTATCCGGCGGGACGCTTGTTTCAACCCGGCCATTGGCAAGCCAGGGCATATCGCTTAGCCTTGGTTCGGTTGTTAGCGCAACTGTAAGGTTAGCTGGAGGCGAAAGTGCCTCCAAAAATGTATATGCACTAAATAACGGCACCGTCGTGCTTCAATCCACAGAAGGCTATCCTTTGATTACACAGGTGCAGGTCGGCGCAAGTACTATTCTGTACGTTAATGTTGATATTTCGAACGCTGATACTTCCTTTGAACAAGCACTAATCCAACAGGTGATGGCTCTGGCTGGCGTAGCGCCAGAATTGAACGCCCCGAACGGCAAGGGCGTGCATCTTTACGAGGTTCCTGGCGGAAATTCCGCGGTAATATGGGATACGGCCACTATTGCCACTCAGGATGCCACGGGCTATTGGTCGAGAATCGGCACAAGCGCTTCGAACATTATTTTTAATGTTGCCCCCAACACCGTTTACGAACTGTACGATTTTTATGCCAATACGACGCCTACATTTGTTACTTCGACCTCCAGCGGCACAATAACTTACTCATCCGCTTATTCAGTGGATTTAGTCTATTATGGAATAGCCGGCGATCCAACCTTTTCTACTACTCTCGCTAATGTGCAAACAACTCGAAACATACTCTCTTATTTCGATCCGGCGGGACCGTCTGGAACACCGCCGCAATGGTCAAGTCAACCATACTCTAACGGCCCAGTGATCACATCGGTAACGGCCACGCCAAACCAAACGACCACCGGGCAAGCCGTGAATTTCAGCGTGACCGCAACTGACGCCTCTTCGTTAACTTACGCTTGGACATTCGGCGATGGCGGAACTGGTTCCGGCGCATCTGCAAACCACACCTATAACTTGGCGGGAACCTATATCGCGACGGTCATAATTACTGATGCCAACAGCCTCCAGGCCGTCGGAACGCTGACAGTGCTGGTCAACACATATAGCATCAGCGGCACAGTCACATTAAACGGCAATCCGCTCGCTGGCGTAACCATAAGAGACGGCACTAACTCGGTCACGACGGACACTTCCGGCGACTACACCATCACGGAACTGGAAGGCGCATACACGCTAACCCCGTCTCTAGCGGGTTTCATTTTCACGCCGATCACCCAGGCGATCGCAGTCAATGGTGCGAATATCACAGGCCAGAATTTCACGGCCACGCTGGCTGGCGGGCAAGTTGTCATCTACATGGCCAGCCCATCGAATATGTCCGGTTCGGCTGGCGCGACAGTGACCTATACCACCAATTGGTTTGGCGGACCGACGGCGATCTCCGAAAAAATCTTTACCCATTTCGTGGATGCCAATGGTAACATCGTTTTCCAGGATCCGGACCATTACGCGAACCAGGATACGACCCAATGGACCGGTGGCACGTACAGTGAGACGCGCACGGTCTCCATTCCTTCCTCGGCAAACGGCACCTACAATGTAATGATCGGATTGTATAGCGGAAGCCAGCGTTTAACGTTAATTCCGGGTCCTGGAGTTGCGCAGGACAACCAAACCCGCTACCAAATTGGGACATTAACTATGAACCCGCCGGTCATCACCAGCGCGTTGACCGCTACGGGCACGGCTGGCACGGCGTTTTCTTACATGATCACCGCCAGTAACAGCCCGACGAGCTACAATGCGACGCAGCTCCCGGTGGGGCTTTCGGTCAACACCACGACCGACGTTATCTCCGGCACGCCCACAGCCGGGGGCACAGCCAACGTCACGATCAGCGCCACCAACGCCGCCGGCACGGACGATGAAACGCTGGTGCTCTTAATCGGCGCTTTCACCGTCAGCGGCACGATCACCTTGAACGGCAACGGCCTCTCCGGCGTGACCGTATCGTGCAGCGCCGGCAGCGCGACGACGAACAGTTCCGGCGCTTATACAATCAGCGGCGTAGCGAACGGTTCCTATACTCTGACGCCGGCGCTGGCCGGCTACACCTTCTCGCCGACAAGCCAGGTTGTCCAGGTCAATGGCGGGAATGCGACGCAGAACTTCACGGCGACGCAGAACACCTACACCATCAGCGGCTCGGTCACGCTGAACGGCAATGGACTGAGCGGCGTGACGGTGAATTATGGTGGGAATAATTCAGTCACCACCAACGGCTCCGGCGCTTACACCATCAGCGGCGTGGTGAACGGCTCATATATGCTGACACCGTCGCTTGCGGGCTATACGTTCTCGCCAACTAGCCAGGTTGTCCAGGTCAATGGCGGGAATGCGACGCAGAACTTCACGGCGACGC
>CAZASC010000295.1:0-4380 GCA_964487695.1 uncultured Victivallales bacterium | reverse complement strand
GTCAGGAATGAAGCAATACAGAACGGGATACCCATAAGAAGAAACGCCTTGCCGTGGAGCTTGGACACAGTCAGCAGGCTCATGAAGAACACAATTGTTGAGATGGCGCAATGGTTGATGCCGTCGAGGAAGCCAGCCATGATGACTGCGGAGAGAGTGAAACGTCGGACTCGCTCATCAGCAATCTTGAGACTATCGCCAGAGGAAACCTTGATGGGAATTGGCGGTTTCCAGTCAGCCGCGAGCCGCTCTGAAACTCCCTTGTCTATGCAGGGGAAGAGTCCGCTCTTGATTGCATCAAACCCGTTGAAGACATGCCGATAGTCAACAACCATGCAAACCGATTCGTTTGATGTTACCCCGAGTCTATTCTGATAGGCGACAAGCATGATGACATTCGATTTCTCGCCGACATCGTGGTTGTTCAAGATATAGAAGCCTTCAAATCGCTCCTTGAGTTCAGGCAGAACCTGCTCCTTGATGCGATTGCAGGCAGGGCAACCGGCCTCGTAGAAGTAGTCTATGACAACCGGGTGCAGATTTGATGCAACGCAGTTGCCTGCTCTCAAGCCGGAAAGACATGGACGCGAAACATTGACCATCACTGGAACCTCAATTCGAGGGTAATTTGTATTGTCTGTGAAGATCACGATGTCACCCTGTGTAATTCCTGGCTCAAGACGCTGCTTAATTCGAACCGTGACGTGATGTAGAATATTGCTTTCTGTTAAAAATACCGGGACAAACTGGGGAACTGTGGACGCGCAGTTTGTGATGTTGAATGCAAACTCTCGTTTGCAACGGATTTCAACGGTCTTCTCTGCATGCGAACTGGAGAAGACCTCGCCGAAATCAACAGAGGACGGCTCGACATCAAATGCCGCCATTACAGTTCCGACTATTTGAAGCTGGAGGAATGGTTGCTGGGGATCGCTCGAAACTACATATATGCTCTTCCTCAGTCGCCCATTCCTGCCACGCAGGGAAAGCGTGAGCGTAAGTGTAGTGTTTGTTCCTGGTTGAATCACGTTATCTGCCAGCTTGATCGCGGCTCCGCAACAACCACGTATGCCGCTGATTTGAAGCGGCGCATTGCCCACATTCTCTAAGCAGAATACATGCTCAGTCGTCCGCCAGTTTCCCACTGTTCCAAGTCTAAATTCTGGATACCGGCATGTGATCTTCGGAGAACGAATGGAGGATGTGTCTTGCCCGAATGTTACTGTTAGGAACAACACGCCGGTAAGAAGCATCAGAAAGAATGATATTATGCTATTTCTCACGGCGTGAGAATATCACGGCTACCCGGCAAGTTCATCATGAAAAGAGGCGGTACCGCGCACGGAATTCACATAAGTCCGCCAACTCCGCCCGCGCCCTGGAGCGTTCCGGATAAGTCTTGGGCCGGATATGTACTTGAAAAAGCCCTGTAGGAGGTTTCCTGGGTGTGGACGGTATTGGTGCCGTGAAGGTAATGGTCGACAGAAGTTTTGTCGTAAAAGTCCATAGAGTTTCAACCTCAGCGAAATCGCCTAGACAGTATCACGGTTAGAGACTTAGGGAAAGGGCAAAAAGCAGGTTTCGGCAAGAATTATGCGCGAATGGGGATAACCGTAATATACGACTCAAACCGCTTGAAATCCTCGACGTTGTCCGTGAGCAAATGCTTGATGTCGTGCGTCAACATCGTTGCCACGATGTTAGCATCGTGTATTTGCTTGCCGCCAACATCAACCTTCTTCATCAGCATCAGCAGTTTGTCCATCGTAGCCTGCGTGTCGTACGCCACATTGAAAGCCGATTCAAAGAAACGCACCCTATCAACCAAGGTTGAGAGATGAGACGCTCTTTTGGAAGATTCCATTCGACTTCTAACTGCCAGATATTCACGCAGCACCTGGCCGCTGATCCATATCTTGCAATCTGACTCCCGATATTCCTGAAGTTTCGCCAGGGCCACCTTGTGCAGAGGCGCTTCCGCCACATTGGCAAAGACAAGAACATTTGTATCAACGAACAGAGATTCAACGCCCGTTGTCGCCATACAGATCCTCGCGTCTCAGTGACAGACTTTTGGGCCAGTGACCTACATGATCTACGGGGAAACGAAGTAAACGCCGTTCCCGCTTTTCCGAGTGGAACTCGGTAAGAATCAAGATGATGCTGTGTGTGCCGGGAGATACGCCACGGGGCACCCGAGCCATCAACTCTCCTCTAGGTGTTACTCTTGCAGTTGTTTCAATAGCTTTCATGGAATCCTCATGTATATTTGCAAACATACCATTACCCTCCAATTCAAACAACATCATATATTCTTTTCATCCCGCTCCCTCGGATGACACTTCTCGTGGGTCTTCTTGAGATCGGTGATGGTGAGTTTGACGTAGTGTCGCAAGGTATCCAAGTTCTCGTGTCCGAGCAGTTCCTTGACGTGGTACATGTTCGCTCCGCCCCGAATCAGTTCGGTTGTGCAGCTTCGCCGGAAAGTGTGCGGAGTCACGTTGATGTCCAGACCTGCCGCCTTGGTGTAGGCATGAATCATCTTGAGGAATGCCTGATAATTCACCGCCTTGTCGTTTCGGCCCAGGAAGAGAATGGGATTGGTCCTGTCGTAACACACGTAGGGTCGGACAGCGACCAAGTAGGTCCGCAAATACCGCAAGGCTGTCCTGCCGATGGGAACCACCCTCTGCTTGTTGCCCTTTCCATTCACAATCGCCGTGGCGTTCTCAAAGTTCACGTCGGAAATCTTGAGCGTAAGCATCTCGTTGATTCGAATGCCTGTTGAATAGAGCAGTTCCACCATGGCCCGATCCCGGTAACCGCATGGGTTGTCGGTCGGGATGCTGGTTATCAGTCTCTTGACCTGGGCATGAGTCAGCACGCTGGTCGGAAGCAGATATGGTTCTTTCACAAGCGGCAGGGCATCCAGGAAGCCGCGCTGGACATAAGCCTGAGTGATGAGATGCTCAAGGAATTGCCTGACATTCTCGATGTTCTTGTTCACGCTCGAAGGCCGCAATGGCAGCCCCTTTCTCGTGCGATGGCCAAACAGGTGTTGCAGCCAGGCGTAGAGATGCTTTACACAAAGCCTGTCAGGACTCTCTACCTGATGCATCTCATCAAGCCACCGGATGAACCTGCTCACATTGATCCGCAAGGCATGTTGAGTGTGATGGCTGAAGTTCCGGCACCGTGTGTGGTCCAGATACTCTTGATGGAGTTCCTTCAATGTCTTCATTGGTTTCCTGTTCCTCCTGAAACACGTCAGACGCCCTGATTCATAATCAGCGGCCCGGATTGTTTTGGCTGTGGGTTTTCTTCATCTCACGAATCGTTACGCTCAAGTATCGCCCCAGATGCCGCAAGCTGGCGTGACCCAGCAGCATCTGGATCTGCACAGGGTGCGCGCCGTGCGCAAGCATGTGCGTGGCGCAGGCTTTTCGCAGGCTGTGCAGATTCATCGGAGTTCTGATTCCAGCGCGCTCGACATGACACCTCACCTGCTGACGTATGCTGCCTCCCTCCATCGGCGTCCGTTGCTCCGTGATCCAGAGCCTTTCCTCGTCAAACCGGTCTTTGAGCAGTTTCGGTCTGGACTCCTTGAGATAGACGTTGAGCCAGTGCAGGGCCTGCTTACCCAATGGAACGATCCGTTGTTTCCCGCCCTTGCCATTGACCCGTAACCTGCCCTGTTCAGGATCGGGATCATGGATCGAAAGCTTGGCGAGTTCTGTCCGTCTCAAGCCGCAGCCGTAGGCCACTTCCATCAAGGCCCTGTCGCGGATGCCAATGGGATGCTTTATGTCAGGTTGTGCCAAGAGTTTGCCCATCTCTTCCTCGGTGGGAACGATGATCATACTGCGACAGCGCCTGGGCATAACAAGGCTGGCTGTGGGATCGGCGAAAAGCCGGCCTGATGCTTCCAGACATCGGAAGAACTTCCTCGTCGCCCGCATAATGTTCTCCTGTGATCCGAGACACAGTCCCGTTTCTTGCAGGTGCCGCTGAAAGGCTTCAAGATCGTCTCCGGTCACATCCTGAAGCCGATGAATATTCCTGGCCTCCAAAAAAGGAATCAGCTTCTTCAACGTGTATTCGTATTGCCGTATGGTCCGAATGCTGTATTTCCGGTTCTTTGCGTGTTTCAGGAACTCGTCTACAGTTTGTGTTTCTCCGCTCTTTATGCTTTCTGAGTCCATATCTTATCTTCCTTTCGAAATATGAATGGTCCACCCTCAATCCCTTGACTTGAAACCAGTTCCGCTGATTGCCTGAACATGAAAGCGGACTGAAAGCCGGGTGAAAGCGATATGAATGGTGGCTGAGCCTGCCCGGTAAAAGTGGACACACGAGGGGATTGGATGGAGGATGTGTTCA
>CAZASC010000294.1:0-4388 GCA_964487695.1 uncultured Victivallales bacterium | reverse complement strand
CACGGTGGCGGACGATTGCGAGACGAAGATGCCGGAGGAAAACACCGTCAGCCCCGCGATGATCACCGGCAACGACGACGCCAGCGTCAGCGCCAGCCCGATGAGAATCGCGCCGACGGACAAAACCGCCATGCGGCGGAAACCGTAACGGTCCAGCAGCTGTCCGGCCAGCGGCGTGACGATGCAGCCAATCAGATAAACGAAGAAGATGCTGCCGAGCGCCAGCGGAGTCAGATTAAACGGCGGACCGGCGAGGTGAAAGTTCGCATAGGTGAAGGCGCCGACGAGCGAAAACAGGATGGTGAAGCCCATGCCGCACACGGCGAGCAGGCGCGGATTTTTCAGATGGCGCCAGGTATTGCCGAGCGAGTGGAACACGTGTTTGGCCGGGACAAAGTTCACCGCAAGCGGAAGCCATTGCCGCACAGCGAAGGCACCGAGCAGATTCAGAATGCCGAGAACGACGAAGGCCAAGCGCCAATTGCCGTGCGTGGCGATCAGGCCCGTGAGAAACCGTCCGAGGAATCCACCGAACACCGTGCCGCTGACATACGCGGCCATCCCGGTGCCGGTGCGTCCGGGAAATTCCTCGTTGATGTAGGCGATGATCACGGCGATGACGCCGGGCACGCACAGCCCCTGCATGAAGCGCCAGAAAATCAGCGCAGGCAAGGTGGTGGCCGTGGCGGTGAACAGCGTGGTGACCGCCATGCCGAAGAGCGCGGGCACGATGACTTTCTTGCGGCCGATGGTTTCCGCGAACAACCCGACGAACGGCGCCGTGACGGCGACCGCCAGCGTGACCGCGCTGACCGTGAGGCTGACGGCAAATTCGGTGGCGTGGAAAAGGTTTTGGAAATACGGCAGCAGCGGCTGTGTGCAATAGACGTTCAGGAACGTGCAGGCCCCGGCTATCATCGCGGCGCAGACCGCCAGCGCGAATGATTTTTCAACGCGCACAGACTTGACCGGTGGAACAATAGCATTCATAACCAATTCCTCAAGATATCAAAAGAATGCGCATGTGGAAATATCCGAAAGATCATAGGGGGCAGTCTTTTTAACTGTTACAGTTATATTCACACACTTCAACCCAATTTACTGCCGAATAATCCCAGGAGTTTGAAGGGTCACGTCTCGACAATCGACAATTAAAAACCGGCGAGTTCGAGTCAAAACGACGAAGACGTTGAAACAACTGTCGAATGTCGAGACGTGACCCTCGGGAGACTGCGGCGGGGCAGATCCGGTCGAGCCGAGGGAATTGGATCAACTCTCAAACTGCCGCAGCTTCCGATACAGCGTAGCTTCGCCAATTCCAAGGATGCGGGCTGCTTCCGCGCGTCTTCCATGAGTGCTCTCCAGAACTTTCTTGATATGTTCACTCTCGATATCAAGAAGTGAACGGTTGGCCGTCGCGTCCGGCAATGGTATTCCGGGGCGCAACATGGACGTAGGAAGCGTGTCCGGCATGATCATGCCATCGGAACTCATTACGGCAGCGTGTTCCAAGGCATGTTCAAGTTCCCTGACGTTGCCGGGCCAATCATATTTCAACAAAACATCAATGCAGGCCGGTGCCATGCGCAATTTCGGCAGGTTGTATTGTCGCCCGATCCGTTTAAGGAAGTAGTGCGCCAGGGGCAATATGTCCTCACGACGCTCACGCAATGGCGGCACGTGAATCTGCATCACGCGCAATCTATACAATAGATCTTCCCGGAATTGCTCATTCTTTACCATTTTGACAAGGTCACGGTTTGTTGCCGACAGAACCCTAACGTCCACGCTGCGTGTTTTTGAGTCTCCAACTCGCTTGATTTCCTTTTCCTGCAATACACGCAGAAGTTTCGCCTGCATCGCCGGCGAAACGTCGCCAATCTCGTCCAGGAAGATCGTGCCGTCTTGCGCTTCCTCGAACAATCCCATCCTGTCGCGCGTTGCGCCTGTGAAGGCACCTGATTGATGTCCGAAAAGCTCGCTTTCCAGGAGTTGTTCAGGCAATGCAGAACAGTTCACCGCGATGAACGGTTTCCCGGAACGTGGCGAACTATGATGAATGTGGCGTGCAAGCAATTCCTTGCCGCTGCCGGTTTCGCCCGTGATCATGACGGTTGTATCGAACTTTGCAACGCGGGTTGCCATGTCCACCGTGTGCGCAAAAGAAGGGCTGCGCACTTCTATCGACAGAAAAGTTATGGTTGGCTTGGCTGCCATGACCTGCGCCTTCTGTCTGGCGAGGTCTGCCTGTTTCTTTCTAATCTTGCTTGTTAATTCTCCAACTTTGCGCGTGATGTCATCCGCCTGAAAGTAGGGAAGGAATGGTTCGATCTCTTCGCCCCATGAATCAAAGTCCTTGCCCACGGCAATGCAGTGAGGATCACCCGTAATCGAGCACCGCTTTTCGATAAAATACACGCTCCTATTAAGGCAATAGGATGCATAACCGCTGACGTATCCCACAAGAACCCAGCAGACAGGTTCGTTCGATTTACCTATTTCAGAAAGATACTCTTCCGTTTCAGCCGACTTGCTCCATGTTACCTCTGCTTCGAAAGTGCCATTTGCAACGTCCATATGCTGAATCTTGATTTCAGATTCAGCCATACCTGAAATCGCATTCAACGCAGGCGCAGCCTTGAGCCACTCCTCCGCGGAATCCCAATGGAAAAGGCGTTGCATGCCGGCCGCATCTGCTCGTCCCCAGAACAGTCCTTTGCGGGTCAAGATACGGCGCGCTTGATCCTTGCCGGTAATTTCAATTAAGTCGCGTCGGAATTGCGCAAGCGAAGGCAAATCGTGAATCAGCAGTCTCCTTCCATGCAGGGAGACAATGCCTTTCGAGAACTCGATGACTTCGGAGAGACTTAAGTCCTGCGCCTTCATATGGAACCTATCAAAATCATATAATAGACTATCATATTGATTGAAATATGGAATACATTTAATTGGTCATATATATCTAATATATTGGTAATGAATGTATTGTGCAATATTGAGGAGTTTGGCCCAGTCATTGCTATTAAGCATGCAGCCCGTGATGACGAGCGGAAAGGATTCGCAGATGCATAACACCGTAGCAAGTGGAAGTCGTAGCTTTCTGGCAAGCTTTCACCGTCATTCGTGGCGTGCTGGGCGGAATGTTGATACTGCGACGAGCCATGACTTTCCGGTGATAAGGCGATGCACGCGTTGCGGTCGCGCGGAAGCGAGCTGCCAATTTACGAATCGGTGGTTCGAATTAAGGAATGCGAATTTCGGCGCATGAGAGACTCCAAGCCACATGACAGAGTTCATGTTCAGGTTCAGGTTCAGGTCGATCTCGACCAGAAGCTCGGGTGGATGCCGCGAAGGTTGATGTGTGAAACGACATGCACTGAAATTAACGAAGTTCTGGATCAGTGGTCGCAGGATCTGCCTGGCAAGATTCATCCTGCAATTTACTATTTCAAGGTACGCAGCGTAGAAGGCTCCCGATACCTGCTCAGGCACGATGTCTCGTCTGATCAATGGTATGTGGAAGACATATGGTAATAGAGGGCGAAGACATCAAGACAGGAGAAGGACATAGACCCAAATGAACTGCTTCTTTTGTGACAAAGAACTGGATGTGGGAAATAGTGACGTGCCTCCAAAGTGGTATGGCGAATACGAGAATTCAAAACTTCTGAAAGTTGTCTGCAAGGAATGCATTGGAAAGAAAGTCGGCAAGGAACCATGGACTTCGTTTAGTAAGAAAAGAACCGAAGGAGGAATCAAAGGCAAGACCATCAACATGTCGAAGGTAGATGAAGTATCCGTAAACTGATCAGGATCAAACAACAAGGAGTACGAAAATGAGTAAATCAAATATGAACAAGGTGAAGTCGCAGTTTGCAAAAACGGGCATGCCGCTGCCCTCAGGAGCACGGTCAAACACAGGCAGTCCTTCGCCTCAAGCAAATACTGTGACGGTGGAGCAGAAGAACACGACACCGAAAGTTGCCGGCGTCACCGCTAGCTCTAGCGTTCCGGGAACTATCCGGTAGTCGGAATGCGAAAAGCCGGCGCCGCCAAAGGCGCCGGCTCCTCGTGTTTGACCTATTTTTTAACCAGCGACGAACTCTTCTGGGGACGCATCTCAGCATTGCACATTTCCGTTCATCATTAGGTTATCCTCTGATTTCAATATCGCGTCGTCCTTCTGGCATAGCCCCCGGATCTACAGGGACAGAACCCGCGGAGCTGTAATTCCAGAGCATATTCTGTAGCCGGCCTCCGCGAGGCCGGTGTGCAAGGATTGTCTTTGAATTGTCAGCTATTGGCTCCGCGCTCACGGGGTTCGGTGGGGACAGACCCGAATGGCGCTTAGTTAGTGCCCATAGCTTTCTTGGACAATGGTTTACGAC
>CAZASC010000293.1:0-4391 GCA_964487695.1 uncultured Victivallales bacterium | reverse complement strand
GGTGCTTTTGGCGATACGGCAGAGGGCTGGTTGGTCCACACGTAAAGATTCCCGGCATTGCCGGATGCACGCCCCTGGTTTGTCACGGTAACGTACGCTGTGAAAGTTTTGCCGTAGAGCGGCTGAGGCGGATCGAGTGTTATATCGCTGATGGCGAAGTCGGGACGGGCAATCGGTTTATATGACAACTTCAACTGATTGTTTGTCTCGCATCCCTCATCAATCTGCAAGGTGCTGTCAACGAAGACTCGCATGATGTTCTGCGTGACAAATGCGCCGGCATCCAGGCCCGCGAACACGTTCGTCACGCTCTGATTAACGGCGATCATGGGGATATCGGCTCCGACTGTTTCGCCGTCGCTGTTAGTCGGCACATCGGGTTTGTCGAGCCAGAGCGAAACGTGAACATTGGTCGCTGATGCAAAACCTGCGTTTCTAATAACCACTGACGCATCGAAAGTCGTCATTGTCGAAGGTTGAGCTGGATTCGGCGTTATGGAAACCACTGAAAGATCCGACTTGTTCACAAGGATGTTGCCGCTGACATCGTAGCAGATGATTGTGGACTTCCCGCCCGAAACATCGTTGTTGCGGATATATAGCCTGCCGTTGGCAATGGTCGGCGCTGTCCATGTGTAGCCCGTGGAAAAGACGCTGTTGCTTCTATAAAGTTCAGTGTACCCATTGGTGGTCGCCGCGGCGACCACGAGGTCGCTGTTTCTGCCGCCATTGGCGCCGTTCATAATGACAAGCTGGTCCTCGGCCATAGTTACCGCCGACTCGGTGCCAAATGCGCCCGTGCTCCAGATCAGTCTGCCCGTGTTGAATTCTACACAACGGAATCCGCCTTCGGACGGACCATATACATATCCGTCATAAAGAACGCTGCAGTTCTCCTTGCTGTACATTGTGCCCGGTGTGTTGCTCGAAGAGAGTTGCCCGGCGCCAAGCTCAACGATGGCGTTGCCTTTTCCGTAGCCGCAAGACACCCAAAGTTTGCCGTTGGAAACGATTGGGTCTGCCATCCCTTGCGCCCATTGAAAATTCCATATGGTTGCTCCAGTCGATGGATCAACCCCTGTGCAATCGCTTTCGCCAAAGACAACGACGGTTCGCTGGGTACCGTTGTTGAAGGCAAATGGCGAAGCGTAGCCGGCGTCGCCGGAACTACTCCAGTTTGTGGACGCCCCGGATTTGTCTATGGCAATACCACGGCCTCCGGCATTCACTATGACATTGTTGCCTTCGACGAGAGGCGAGCTGCCATATCCCCAGCCAGGTTTCCCGACGTTTACAGTTCTGCTCCAGATGAGCACGCCGCTTGTCTTGTCGAAACAGTTCAGGAGCCCGTCACAACTGAAAGTGTAAACCTCGTTACCGTCCACAGTGGGCGTGGAGCGGGTTCCCTTATAGCTTGCGTCACCGCCGTAACCGCAGGCGTAAGAGTTCGTCCACAGCGGGGACGGGTTCGTGCCGGAAGACGATTCGTTGAAGCAGTAGACCCAATCCTTGTTGTCCGACCAGCCCATCGTGTAGACGCGACCGTCGCTCACGACGACCTCCGAATAACCCTGGCCAATCGTAGTCCTCCAGATTTCCCGTGGCGGCCACTGCACGATCCGCTCTGTGGCGATACCGTCTTTGTTCGGACCGCGATAACATGGCCAGTCATCGGCATTCAGTTCCGACACGGCGATCAGAACCAAAAAAACTAAAGGTATAGCTATGCTGTTTCTGAAAAGCATGCAAATGCCTCCAATAACTATTGTTCAGAAAGTTGTTCCTCTATGCCGTAATAATCTCATTTTTCAGTAAGATTGTCGAGTCTGGAAGAGCACGGCGTGAGAACTGAAGCCGTATCTCTGGCATCAATTCTTCGGGGTGGACTCATCCGGCGGGGCGAACCAATCTACTAGATCCTTAAATTTCAATCCGCAGACTTCAACGGGTTCCCTCTTTCCGGCGATTGGCACCTTGTGAAGGTTGTTTTCCCAACACGGACGCGGAAGTTGGCGATATGCGTCTGGTCCAACCGCGATATCGGATTCTATGCGGTCGGTGACTTTTTCGAATCGAAATGCCAGGTTCACGGAATCGCCCAGAGCGGTATAGTCGCCGCCGCGTCTTCCGCCAATCGTTCCGAATGTCGCGAGGCCGTGATTGAGCCCGGCATGGATCCTCAATTTCAGGGGAAGATCGGGGAAATCGAAATTCATTTCTTCTGTGGCCTGGTGAGCGTCGAGGGCCGCTTTGAGCGCGATCACCACGGTATTGTCAACCTCCGCCTCAGGCTCAGTGACCCATCGCAGCATCACGGCGTCGCCGATGAATTTGTCAATGACGCCTTTGTTGTTCTCTGCGACTTCGCTCATCTTCGCCAGCCAGTGGGAGACGAGTTTTCCGAGCGTGTTGAACGGGAGCAATCCGGACATTGCTGTGTAATCGTGGATGTCAATGACCAGCGCTGTGATGCTTACGGTTTCCCTGATCGTGAGCCCGTCGTCCCTGAGGGTTGCGTTGGGATTGGGCCTGTGCGCCGCCGATTCCGGCTTCTTATGGGGAGATTCGGCTTCAAGTTGGAAAACGATCGTCGAGTCCCCGATCCAGATTTCGTCGAGGTTCTTGAGTTCCCTTGGCACGAGTACGGATTTTCCATCCACTATCGTTCCGTTGGCGCTGCCCAAATCGAGCAAATAGTGCTTTCCATCTCCAAGTCGCCGGATCAATGCGTGACTCCGCGATACCTTGGTATCATCCAGCACGATCGTATTCGTCGTGTCCCGTCCAATTGTTACAAGATCGCCGCATGGGATCTGCGAATCGATTCCCTTCGTACGGATAAATAGCGTGGGTTGCAAATCACCTCCAATGGATATTGCTGACAGAGTAAGCAAGCATCGCGACATAAGTCAAGTGTCGCATACCCTTTCAGTTACTGGATGGCCTCAACGTAGCCGCGTCTGATAAGACACGATCCGCGCCGTATCCGGCGCGGCTACAAGAAAGAGGCATTTCTGAAACTGAGGCGATGCAGCGTCGCAAAAATGGCGCGCAAGATCACGTCATTCGTCCAAACAGTGTGACCTCCCGCCGGTCGTGATAAAGCTGGCGTATGTCAAAAGCAATGTCTCTCGTCGAACCGAGAAAATCCTCCACCGGCTTCAAGGCTGCATAAGGGTGGAGCTGCGGTAGTTTGATGTTCACCACGAACTGCCGCATCCAGCGATTTGAGAACCATTTCCTCAGCATCCCGATGTTTTTACCCGTTGAAATAAGCATGTCGCTCACAAGCCAGTCCACAGGCAAGTTCTGTCTATCTGGTTCGAAGATCACGCCGTCCTGCCTCAAGTGCGTAAGGCTGTCGCCGTATTGCTCCAGTCGTTCGATCAAAAGTGGGCCGTTGTCCACCGCCACTACGTGGCAGCCGCGTTTCAGGAACGCGTAGCTCCAGCCGCCGGGCGATGCGCCAAGGTCAACGACGGTTTGGCCGCGCACCGGCTTCTCGCCCATCAAGTGTAATGCCTCCTCTATTTTGAGGTACGACCTGCACGGCGCATGTCTGTCGAATGCCATGCGATGGATTCCACCCGGCCGTGGATCGGAAAGTCTTTCGCAAGGCATCACGCCGCCCCAGATGCCTTCAGGAACAAGACAAAGATTAAGGACAAGCCCGCGCTTCTCACGTTCGATTTCGGCTGGAGGTTTATATCGCCGTAAAACTCTGGCAAATCTTTCCCCGCAGAATTCGAGCAGAACGCGCTCAAAATTTCTGGCCCGTGCCGAAAGCGTTTTGCGTTCCATAGAAGAATCCTCACCACGGAGGCACGGAGAAGACGAGGATGACGCATCACTCCGTGTCTCCGTGAACTCCGTGGTGATATCTGCCTTTTCCTGGTCGTTGTTTTCGTTCTCTGCGCTGTCCAACGCAAAAACATGGCACGTCCAGGCTGCTTCAGATGTGGTGATCGTCGGAAGCAACTGTTTGACGACCTCGCGCGCCATCCGCTTCAGACTGTCATTGGGAATCAGCATCGCATTCTCGATTCGTTGCCGCTCGAATATGAACGGCTTTTCGAGAAAGTGGGCGGTGGATTGATTCGCGGCGCGCAACATGCGCGCCCTCCCAGCATGCAAATCCGATGGGAGGGACGGCGTGTCGCCGTCCACTTTTTCAGGGTTCGCCACTTCACTTGAGTCATTTGGCAACTCAGGTTCCTGCAAAGGGTGGTGGAAGTCGGCACGAAGAATCAGTAAGCCAGATTGTGTTGCCGAGATTGAGGGAGCATCGCTGCCCGCGCGCAGTCTGATTTCCTCTTCCAGCGCCTCCTCGAATTCCTTCTTGCAGATCAGTGCCATGGTCTTGTTCTTCTTGTCGTTCATAAGGGGTTATT
>CAZASC010000292.1:0-4393 GCA_964487695.1 uncultured Victivallales bacterium | reverse complement strand
GTAGAGAATCATCATCGCCACGCCTGTGACGGGATTGGTCATGGAATAGGCGCGGAAGATCGTGTCCTTGGTGATTGGCGCGGCTGTCGCTATATCGCGCTGGCCGTAGGTTTGGTACTCCACAACTTTGCCGTGACGCGAAAGAATCGTGACAGCGCCGGCAAGCTGTTTCTGGTCGATCTCTCCCTGGATAAGAGCCTGCAGACGCTCCAAACGCTCAGAAGAGAATCCTACCGACTCAGGCTTGTTGACCGTAAGATCGAGGGGCTGGCGCGACGGCTGTTGCGCGTAACAACAAATACTCAAGACAAATATCAAGCCTACCATCAATGCGGAATAGATCGTGTTTCGAAATGCCATGCGAATCCCCTTTGTTCGTTTGGAAAGAACGATAGCTTCGCCGGGCTCTTCACCGAAAGCACCGCCCCATAAGTCCGTTGCTCATAACCCAAGCTTACCTGGAGGCGGATGCCGAGTGGCAACCCATACCGGATCGGCAAGCGGCAGGGAGCAACATTGGACCGCAGTCTACAAATCCCGGGCATTCTACGGTCATTCGGCGCTAAAAAACCGGAGCCTCCAACTTCTGCTCCGGGATAAATATATTGTTTTGTCTATTTTGTCTGGCTCCGCAGGTAGGACTCGAACCTACAACCCTTCGGTTAACAGTTGCTGGGGAGCCAATATCTACCAATTACTGTTTTTATATATAGAGTGCTATAAATCAATGCTTTACATTGATTTATAGCACTCGTTTTTTACTCGTTTTTACTGCCATAATATGCCAAGGGTCCTTGGTATTTCCCCCGGTATGCTACCTAACTTGTTGGGTTTATTTATCTATGCCATTCTCGCCTGCGGCAACCACTGTACAACGTTGGAATATTTACCCCCAAGGTTTCGGCAACTTTGCGCGGCGGAGTGCCGCTGCTGAGCAGCCTGCGCGCCGACTCGAATGTAGTGATTTCGCCCCACTCTCTGAAAAGCGCAAAGATGCGGTCCACGTGTTCCGGACGGCACACTTCGCAACAGGCGGCCAACCGACGGAAATCAGATTCGATGGCACCGGAATCTTTGTCAACACGGAGCATGGCTGCTCCAACAAGAAACGATAGCCCAAATGATGAAGAGAGGGGTATCACAATATGAACGGATAGAACTTCATGCAGGGTGTGGGTGGTATTCCTCGGGTCACTCGCAACCATCACCATTATCCTGACAGCCTTTGGGACTATGTTGGATATCGTGAGGCCTGCCAATGCCTTGAAACTTGTTGGAGTCATCCTTGGGATTGTTGTCGCACTGATCTTTATCCCGTGCTTTCTTGTGTGCGTCTGGTAGGCCATAACCCCGTGGCAGCGGATCGGTCTGACTGCGATCGGACTCGTGGTCCACCTATGGCGTTGCTCTGGTAGCCGTCACTGCCATTTCTGATAGGACTTCCACGTAATTGAATGTTAGTTATCCACAGTGTCTTTTGGTGGTAATACCAGACAGCCATTGCTAGTCTCAGCAATGGCATCGCAGGTCACAGCGGAATATTCATCGAAATAACCTTGACAGCAAAACCGTACACTATGCTATCTTCGACGAGACATTTAGCACCCACAATCAACGTTACGAATGGCTGGTCGCGAATAGCAATAATTGCAACCGCAGGCCGACGATTTGTGGACACAACACGAGATACGCGGTTGTCAACTCGGTAAGTAATCGAGCGAATGGGTAGAAGAAGGATTTGTCTTGCGTTACGTGCGCATTTTTTACAATTCGGAGGGTCACAAAGTTGAATAGCCAAGAAATCGTTACAGTTTCATTTCAGCGATACGTCTGCATTTTCATCTTTTCTCTGCTCTTCGTTCTGTCTAGAGCAGATGCTCAACTACCGTTTCCGCAGTCAAGACCTTCCATGACTTCCGCATCTCCCGTGCTGCCGTCTTCGGCAACAAGCGATTCTGTTGCAACTCAGGCTCTGCACAGTGTCATCCAGGCCTCGGGGGGAATGAAGGCATGGAGGGAGACCCGTTCGGCCAAGATTCGATTGACCATCACTGCTTTGGGATCTACGCAATCTCACGAGTCCTTAATGCTTGACGACTGGTCTTCAGACTCCCCACGTTATCGTCGAGGGACTGTTGGAAGCAACAGAACTCCCAAGGAGCACTCTGGTCAAGCAACATTCATCGCTTCTCAGGGAGAACAAAAGCGAGCGGTTCCAGAATTCGATCAAGCGCGAGTTTTGGCAGGAAGTCTGCCAGCCGCGGCTGCGGAAATCATTCTGCGAAATCCCGCTTATATTGCTGTACAGGCGTCAGGCGCGAGATGCACCTCAGACAGCCTTTGCGTCGACATTTATAGACAAACAGCATCCAAAAGCCCCCTCATCAGAGAAGAAGAGTGGATCATCTCACAATCAACGGGATTGCCAACCGTAATCGATATTATCCTGCCAAACCTAGCAGGAGTTCGGCCAATATTCGAGGAATTCAAATTCGATCAGTGGACGAACGAACATGGCGTACAAATCCCAAGCAAAATCGAAATGCGACACCCGAGCGGTGCCACTCAGGTTCGGACTGTGGTGTCCTTTCAGCCCAGCGCAGGATTCGACACGGCATCATTCGACAAGGAGCTATCACGGTGAGCTATATAACAAAACTGACGGTTTCCTTCTCGCTGCTTTTGGCTGCGGCATGGCCGTCTTGTGTCCATGCACAGGACAACGGTGATATTGGTATAAAACCCCATGCTCCATTTAGCAATAGCGAGATCGATAACGTTAACCTTGCCACAGGAAATGTGGTTGGCACCATCTCCCTGGTCAGCTATCCACAGCTCGGCCACTTGCCGCCGCTAACATTTTCCGCAATTTTCAATACCAGCGCATGGCATATTGAAGGAACTTGCGACCCATACGGTGACGAGTGCGTGGCTTACTATGTTCAGGATTATATTAATTCCATTGACAACTTTGCGCTTGGCGCCAATGTGCAATCAAATTTCAAAGGTGTACATCTTAATGTCAACGCATACATAACCAACAATATTACCTGCGGCACACCGTACTGGCCGTACATCTCTTCGGGGGGGCTTTGCTCCGATATTACGGCTGAGCGCGATATAAGCCTAACCGATGAGACCGGCGCCACACATCCGTTTTTTTATGACATAAGCAATCCTGATTGGGCCCGCGCAGCCGATGGGTCTGGGTATAGCTTCTACGCCCTGGGAGCTAATGACCCATGGGATGGACGTAACTGGTTTAGCCAGGTTTCTGGAACCTTGTATTCCCCCACAGGGAATACATTCCAATTGTCTGACACCGAGAGTGTTGAAACTGATCCAGCAGGAAACTCTATGTCCATAGGAAATTTCTTGCCGGGGTCTTCGACTCCAAACCTGCCAGGTTCTTCATCTGCATACATAGATTCTATTGGCAGATATATTCCTGACCCTGCTCGTGGTATATCAAATGCACCGATCAGTAGCTGTCCTAACCTTGGCGATCCAAACCAGACCGTGTCAAGTGCCTCGCAATGGAATGCTCCTGGCCCGAACGGAGGCACTACGCAGTACATTTTCTGCTATACAGGGATTCAGATTCAACCTATCTTTTTTCACAATGGAGACGCGGGAGGTCCTAGCTGCGATAATGCTATCGCCTCAGTGAGTAATAACCCCGATGAACTTGGCGGCGAAGCGTTTACATTTATCGGCACAAACAACGGCTATTATACTCAGGCATCATACTGCAATCAGCAAGGAGGCTTCGGAGCGCTGCAATCCATTGTACTGCCAGATGGAACAGCATGGAGTTTTCTCTACGATGCCGGAAGTCCGTATACCGATCAGGGCGTAAACTACTATACGGAATCGTACGGCACGGTAAAAGAGATCCGGCTACCAACAGGTGGTAAGATCCAGTATTCATATCAAAATCTCATCCAGATATCGGGTATTTTCGGCCGGTCAGTGGTTACGCGTACAGAAACCGATACCGCTGGGAACGTTGTTTTGAAGACTTTTTCGTACACAACAGATTCAAGCACTGGTTTGCCGAAAACAACAGAAACTACGACGGACGGAAATGTAGCACACACATTTACCCTAGCCAGTTCGGCCTTCGATACCGGCGGACTTTATGAGACCAAAGCACAATATTATCAAGGACCGGTTTCTGGAACTCCTTTAAAAGAAATCGATACAACTTACATTATCAACAGTATTTCAAACGGAAACTCGAACTGGGGCGGAACTAGTTCCGCATTTCAGGTATTGCCGAATTACGTTACCACATCAACGCCCGCAGGGGTTACATCAGAAATAAAGAAAAGTTACACTGGTTCGTACACGCTGGCATTCTATTCTTGCAATGTAAGCCTTATTGGAGTCT
>CAZASC010000291.1:0-4407 GCA_964487695.1 uncultured Victivallales bacterium | reverse complement strand
AAAGTCGGGACGTCTTCGCCGTGTCGGCCCGGACAAAGGCGGCCACTGGGAAGTTTTAGTTAACGACGGGGGCAAAAGCACTTCGTGAACCAGGCCCAAGCATGCCAACTCATCAAGGAAACCTTCACCCAGGCATTCGACAAGACCCGCTTCCGCGCATTCGCCATAAACCTGCTCAATCATGTGGATGAAGGAAAGGCCTTTTCGCGAAACAGCCAGTACATCAAGGAAGCCTTCCGTAATCACGTTCAAAGGTTCGAACGCCTGGGCACCTACACAAGTCCGGACAAAGAAACCGTGGACGTTCTTATTGTTTATCTGACCGCCGATTCCAAATTGGAACGTGCTCGCACGGCCATCCGAAACTTCGTCGCCGATCACCTGAAAGATCGCGACAACAAGGACGCCGCTCTTGTCGCTTTCGTCTCGCCGGACTTCGAGGATTGGCGCTTCTCCCTGGTCAAGATGGAATACACAACGCGGCAGACAGAAACAGGAGAGGTCAAACTTGAGGAGAAACTCACTCCTGCCCGCCGCTATTCCTTTCTGGTCGGAAAGAATGAGACCAGTCATACGGCCCAGGCACAGCTTGTCCACATTCTTGGGGAAACTGATAAAGACCCGACACTGGCTGAACTTGGGCAGGCTTTCAGCGTGGAGAAGGTATCTGACACTTTCTTCGGCCACTATAAGCGTCTCCTAATCGCTGTAAAGGAATCGCTCGACGCGGTTCTCCGTGATGACGAACGGGTTCGGGAAGATTTCGCGGCGAAGGACGTGAGCCGCATGGACTTTGTCAAGAAACTGCTGGGGCAGATCATCTTCCTGTATTTCCTGCAAAAGAAAGGCTGGTTCGGCGTCTCGCGCGATGGCGCATGGGGCAGCGGCCCAAAGGATTTTCTGAGACGCCTCTTCGAGAAGAATGTTGTTCCATATGACAATTTCTTCAACGACGTATTGGAACCGCTCTTTTACGAAGCGCTGGCCCGCGAGCGCGACGAGGATTTCTACAGCCGATTCAGATGCAAGATACCATTCCTCAACGGCGGTCTTTTTGATCCGCTTCGCGGCTATGATTGGGTCCATACCGACATCATTCTTCCCAACGATCTGTTTTCCAACCAGGACTGCACAAGCGAAGGCGACACCGGCACCGGCATTCTTGACGTGCTCGACCGCTATAACTTCACCGTCAACGAGGCGGAACCATTGGAAACAGAAGTCGCTATTGATCCCGAGTTTCTCGGCAAGATTTTCGAGAAGTTGAACGCCATTACCGACAAGAACTTCAAACTTTTTAAAGAGGCCGAGAAAAGTGGCCGCGACCGCGACGTTCGCGAGTTCAACAAGAAGAACGGCGTCTATTACACGCCCCGCGAAGAAGTTCATTACATGTGTCAACAGGCGCTTTGCTACCATCTAGAAACAGCGCTGGAAGGCAAATGCACAAGGCAGGAAATAGAGGCATTCGTTTACCGCGGCGAGCAACATCTGGATTTTGAAGCCAATCCCACCCAACGGCACGATGATAAGAGACTTCCCGACGGAATCAGGCAACATGCGCCGGAAATAGACAGAGTAATGGAGCAAATCACAGTTTGCGACCCGGCGATCGGTTCCGGCGCGTTTCCGGTGGGGATGCTGACAGAGATTGTAAGGTTGCGGTCCATACTGAGCATTCCTCTCAAGAGAGTCCTGTCCCGTTACGATCTGAAGCGCAACGTCATTGAAAAATGTCTGTATGGCGTGGACATTGATCCCGGCGCTGTCGAGATCGCCAAATTGCGCTTATGGCTGTCGCTGGTGGTGGATGAGGACGACATCCGTCAAATCAAACCGCTGCCGAATCTCGATTACAAAATCATGCAGGGCAACTCGCTTCTCGACCATTTTGAAGGGGTGAAGTTGTTCGATGATAGCCGCTTGAACCTCATTGATCTGGATGCCGAGACAGAAAAGGCCTCGATCAAAGAGCGCATTAGCAAAATGCAAACCGAGATATTGTCACTACATGGTTCCGGACGCTTGACCAAGATCAAGCGAGCGGAGATTGAGCAGGACATCAAGCGCCAGCAACGCGCACTGACCGCGTTTGAAGCAGCCAAGGGGAAAAGAGTAGTCCAACAGGATCTGATGGACCAACTCAATGAATCGCGCAAGAAACTGGCGCAGTTGCAGAAGAAGCACATGGAGTTCTTCGAGGTTCAATCCAGAAAGCGAAAAGAGGAACTGCGAAAGGAACTTGAAGAACTCGAATGGAGCTTTATGGAAGCCACCCTCCGCGAGGACGGCAATGCCGAGGCCCTCAAACACCTGCAAAAGCGTCGCAATATGAGCGCAAAACCCTTCTTCCTGTGGAAACTGCACTTCGCCGAAGTCTTCCAAGGGCGCGGCGGCTTTGACATTGTAATCGGCAATCCGCCCTATGTCCGGGCCGATGTGGACGAATCCCATCTCAAGATGCGGCGCGAAATAGAGAACAGCGGTTTCTACGACACACTCTGGGAAAAGTGGGACCTTTACGTCCCATTCATCGAACGCGGCTACAAGTTTCTGCGGCCAGGTGGCGTCATCACCTACATTGTTTCCGACGCCTATTGTCATGCAAAGTACGCGCAGAAATCGCAGAACTGGTTCCTCAAGAACAGCCGCGTTCTCCGGCTCGACTTTCTGGGTAAGATCCAGATATTCGATGCCGGTGTCAGGAACGTCACATTCTTCTTTCAACGCGCTGACGGCGAGAGCAACAAACCCGAACGCCGCGTGCATGAAGCAGAATTTGGCCGAGTCAAACTGCTGACTACCGACGAGCAGACCAACCTGACTTGTCGGGTGTTCTTTGCGGAGGAGGATGGTGCGCTAGAGTCTTCAGAACCGACTGTTGTTCTCGGTGATATTTGCTACATCAGTTACGGATTGAGGCCCAGCAGCGACGAACACGAAGCGAAGGGTGAATTCGTTACCGCTGATCTTGTTTCGGAGAACAAGGATACAATTCACAGTAAAGCCTACGTCGAAGGGAAGCACTTAGATCGGTGGCTTCCGGCCACGAACCTTTGGTTGGAGTGGGGAACGAAGCGTGCGCCCGGCCAGTTTTGTCGTCCCACTTTTCCGGAGATGTACGAAGTTCCGGAAAAGATCATCACACAACGAAGTCCGGGGCCTGATCCAGTGACATGTCTCGATGAGAGGCAATTCGTTTTCACTCCGGCGTGCGTTGGCTTCATTCATTGGCAAAGCCTCAAAGGCGTCCGAAATAGATCGTTACAGAAATCCGCCCGCTATCGTGATGAGAAGCCAAAGCCGACTTCGCCCAAACGGGAAGGGCTTGAGGAAACCAGCAGCCGATTCGCGGTCAAATACCTCCTGGCCGTGATGAATTCGACGGTTGCCCGCGACTTCCTGCGGGCGAATCGCCGAAGCAACATCCATCTTTATCCAGAAGATTGGAAGAAGTTACCAATCCCTGACGCCACCCCCGACGAACAAGCTCCGATTGTCGCGCTCGTGGATCAGATATTAACCGCCCGTCTCGACGATCCCGACGCGGACATTTCAGCCTTGGAGCGGGAAACAGATGAGAGCGTCAGCGCTCTCTACGGTATCAAGCCAGAGGAGATCAAGATTGTGGAACAAACCAAAGGAACGATATCTCCATGATCAAGACGGTTCCAGAAGCCTTTCAGGAGTTCATGGGACGATATGAACCAACGGCGGCCACGAAGGAAGCGGCGGCGACAAAGCAGAACTATCTGCGTGATTCGCTGGCCGGTCATCTCGATGTTATTGAAGACTTCTTGACGGGTTCGTATATCAAGCAGACGCAGATAAAGCCGAAGACTGACATAGATGTCTTCCTTGTGTTGGACCCTGCCTATTGGCAGAAGCAGAACCTACAAAAGCCACGTGAAATGCTCTCGTTTGTCTTCCGGCAACTCCGCAAGACCTATCCGCGGAGCACGATGCGATTAGACGGGCAAGCCGTTACCGTAGCATTTCAGGATGGGTTTAAGTTAGACGTTGTTCCGGCATTCAAAACCAAGGAAGCATACATGATTCCAAGCCTGAAACCGCCGGAGTGGATTTCGTGCAATCCTAAAGTGCATATAGAATTGCTGACAAAGATAAATCAGGCACAGAACCAAACCCTTAAACCACTGATCAAAATGGTGAAATGCTGGAAAGTCACAAAATCGGCGGCTTTGCGCTCCTTTCACATCGAATTGATGGCGGCACGCATCTTTTCAAACACCAGTGATGCGATGCGCGCCGATCTCGTCTCGGGGTATCCGCGATCCTTGTCGTTTTTCTTTCAGCAGGCTTGTCACCTCATTGACGAGCCCATGACTTGAGGAAAGTGGGGTCAGCCCTTGAAATAGCAATTAAGCGCATGTTGTCGTATGCCGG
>CAZASC010000290.1:0-4433 GCA_964487695.1 uncultured Victivallales bacterium | reverse complement strand
CCTCCGGCAGGCCGGGACGCCAGTAATTGTCGTTCTTGACGAAGACTGCCGGCTATCCGAGCGGTATCACGGCGATGACACCCTTTGGCACCATTACCTTTACGGCTGAAAAATCCGGAAGCGGCACGATTACCATAGGGGGCGGATCCCAAGCTTTTGAAAAGAGCGGTCAGACGGCGATCACCGGTACCGGCGCAGAATTTGTGGTAACGACAGCCACCGTTGTCCGCCATCCTGCCGGGACGGCGAATGGAGCGACGGCTGCTACGTCGGCCAACACAGCGACGACGACCGATCTCACTCCGGTTTCTACGATCAATGGAGTTATTGTGGCTTCTTCGACGAATAATCTGTCCAACGCTCAAACGGCCGCGGCGGCCAATTCCATTTCGTCATCGAATCATGTCATGACCATAATCTGGATTATCATCGGCGTAATCGTCATTGTCCTCATCGTTCTCTTTATCTCCAAGAAAAATAAAAAATAAGCGGTCTCTGTAGTTCTTATCCTTTTGCCAAATGTGGTACACTATTCTCATGGAGAAAAGTACCGGCGGCAGATTGTGGGTAAAGATATTTTGGTTGTGGCTGACATTGGCCGTGGTGGTGACAATGATGTGTGGACTGACCTATCTTTTGGTACAGCAGGATATCCGACAATCGGCCAATTATCCCCAGAGCCACATGGCGGAGGATGTGACTTCGGCTAGCTCATCCGGCCCATTGTCCGGTTCTCGTGGCGAATCGAGCCTTGTTGACATTTCGACGAGCTTGGCGCCGTTTCTCACGACATTCGACGCCGATGGCAATGTCATTCAGTCGAATGCCGTTCTCGATGGCTCCACGCCCGTGCCACCGCATGGCGTTTTCGGCTATGCAGAGGCCCAAGCGAACGGCGAAGACCGCTTCACGTGGCAACCACAGGCAGGTGTGCGGATAGCGGCAGTCCTTGTGTATCATGCGGGGAATGGTGACGCGACTGGCGGTACAGTAGGTGGTTTCTTCGCTCTTTCAGGCAGGTCATTACATGATGTAGAAATCCTCGAGAGTCGCCTCATGGACGATACTTTTTTCGCATGGATCGTGGCATCGGTGGTGATGTTTGTTCTTTCGATTTTCACCGTCAAAGTTTTCAGTGTTTCGGGTCGAGAAAAATCAAATAGGGAAGAAAAGCCTGTCGAAAAACCGATTGAAAAGTCACCTCCGCAACAAAGTATTGTCGTACCGCCATCTGCTTCCGTTACTATACCCATTACTGTGCCGTCTCAATTTTCGCTGAAAGATAATTCGCCGACAAATACGAATACGAATACAAATACAAATACAAACAAAATCTTATGACCGAAAACATTCGCACAGCCGCGCCGAAAATTTTGGAAATAATCAAGGCGTCACATAACATTCTCCTTCATTGCCATCCGGCGCCCGATCCGGACAGCGTCGGTTCGGCTTTGGCTATGAAGTTAGCTGTGGAACAGTTGGAAAAGAAAGCCACAGTTATTGCCGGTGACGGACCTCTACCGTCTGATTTTTCCTCTTTTCCCGGTTTCGCCGACATTGTATCGAAAAATTTTATGGAAATTTCAACAGATGCCGCCGGCGGAACACTGTTTGATCTCTTTATCATCCAAGATACCGGTTCGCTTGACAGAGTGTCGGCGATAGGAAAAGTCGTCATTCCGCTCGGCATGAAGACTATCGTCATAGACCATCACAAGAGCACGATCGCTTTTGGCAATGAGTTTAATTTGATTGAGCCTTCGTACCCGGCCACGGCGCTCATTTTGTATGATCTTTTTAAAATATGGAATATTCGCCTGACTGCCGATATTGCCGCCAATCTTTTCATCGGCATGTATACCGATACCGGCGGTTTCAAATATGCAAGCGTCACGTCGGATGTTTTTGCCGCCGCGGCGGAGCTCGCGGCGGTCTATCCCGATTTTCACAAAATCATTTTTTCTATGGAGAATAATCGCCGGCCAGCCGAGCTGACCTTTGAAGGATTGGCTTTTCTCAACATCACGACGTCTCTCGGCGGCCGGTTGGCTATGTCCACCATTTCTCATGATGATATGGTCAAGCATGGTATAACGCCGGTGGATACTTCAAGTGGTATGATTGCTAATATTGTCAAATCCGTTGTCGGTTGGGATATCGGAGCGTGTTTGGTGGAAAAGGACCCGGGAAACGTGTATGTCAGTTTTCGCACTCGCGACAGCGAAAAATACGACGTGTCTATTCTAGCCGGTCGTCTCGGTGGAGGGGGTCACAAAGCCGCCGCCGCCGCAGTTATCAAGGGTACCATAGAAGAGGTAATGAGTAAGGTTGTTGATGCCGCCCAAGCGACTGTGCTACAATAGTCACCATGTCCAATCAAGAACAAAAAGAAATTAAATTAGAAAAGAAAGCCAATCATTTCGTCTGGATCGTTATCGTCTTACTCGCGGTGATATTTTGGTTGTTGTATGTCTGGACGGAGCCAAGCAGTTCGACGACTCCGGCGAGCATACCGTTAGCGACCAGCTCGACCACCGTTTCTGTGGCTTCCATTAATAACAATAATCAACTTTCCAACAACCAACACATGATCACCATCGTCACTACCAAAGGCACCATTGTTTTTGACACCTACGACGCCGACGCGCCGAATACAGTTAAAAACTTCATCACGTTAGCTAATAAAGGCTTTTATAACGGCTTGATTTTCCATCGAGTGATCGAAGGTTTCATGATCCAAGGCGGTGATCCAACAGGTACCGGTACCGGTGGTCCCGGCTATACTTTTGCTGACGAGCTTGATTCTTCCACACCATCCTATCAGCTTGGCTATGTGCCCGGCACCGTGGCTATGGCCAACTCCGGCCCGAACACCAACGGCAGTCAGTTTTTCATTATGCAGGGCAATGTGCCTCTGCCGCACAGCTACACTATTTTTGGTCATGTCGTTTCCGGTATGGATGTGGTCAATGCTATCGCCGTCGTGCCGACGAACGGCAATCCTCCCGCTGGCTCCAACAAGCCTCTGACCCCGGTTGTCATGGAGAAAGTGACGGTGGCAGAGATTGCCACGACAAGTGCAGAATAGTATGGTATACTAGAAATACTTTTATAATGTATTAAAATAAAAATATGAAAAATCAAAAAATAGTGTGGAGCATCATTGCGATTGTTATCATTATTGTTATCATCGTTCTTGTCAGTAGGGGATCAGGCTCAAATAGCCAGACCGCTTCCACGACGGCTGGATCAATAGGCACTGCCGCCACCACCGTCATCCCTTCCACTCCCGTCGGTCAAGTCGCCGCCGTTTCCGCTACAACCAAGAGCTATCAGAATCCCGAGCTTGGTTTCTCTGTAGATTATCCCACAGCGTGGGGTTTGACCGATAGCGACAATGGTCCGACGTTTACGATGCCAACCAGCGGCAATGCCGGCATATACACATTGCAGGCACAGATATATTTTGTACCGGGTACGTGTGCTTTCCCTCAAGTAGCCACATCTACCATTGTCGGTCGCTCGACCGTCACTGTCGGCAATCTTTCTTTCAAAATGATCAAAGTAGCCACGACTGCCCATGCGCAGAGCTATCTTGATGAAATGTACACTCTACCACAAGGAACAACCGCCGCTCCAAGCTGTTATGTCTTCTCTTTCGCTTCGACTGCCGCCGTTCCCGTTTCTGCCGCCAATCAGTCCATCATTACAGCCGCCGCCACAGCTTTCGACACGATGGTCAAGTCCTACGCTGTCGTCACCGGCCCTGCTGGTCAAAGCGAATCAGCTCATCCGAACGGTAACTAACAAAGATCAGCACATACGTCGCTGAAAATAATACATTAAAGAACGTGAAAGTATCTTTCACCACCGTCACATGGTATTCGCAGATCGTCGCCATCGTCCTTTTTGTGGCAGTATTTTTTGTGGGTTTCCAAATCGGTCGCGAATATACTGTCGTACCTGCCGTTTCGGTACGTATCCCTTCATCGCCGATGTTTTCACTTTTTTCTGCCGTCAATCTTGTCAATAATGTCACGTTCATCTGTCCTGCAGGAACATTTATTGCCGCTCAATTTATGAACAGCACTGCGGGCACATCAACCAAAGGTTCCGTAGACCTCGAGCTTTCCGACGGTCGAACTTTTTTTCTTCCACACGTCATATCGGCTGATGGGGGCCGCTATGCCAACGCTGATCAGTCTTTCGTCTTTTGGAATAAGGGCAATGGCGCATTTATTGAAGAAAATGGCACGACGACATATAGTGGATGTGTGACACAATAGTCGCCCAACTTCTTGCTTGTAACGTTGCTTGACAGAAATATCAGATATGCTACACTAGAACTGTTGGGGTGATGATGGCTTTTCATCCTGATTGGACTGATTGGGTTCCTCGAGAGACTGGAAAACTCTCTATGGAGACCGTCCATC
>CAZASC010000289.1:0-4435 GCA_964487695.1 uncultured Victivallales bacterium | reverse complement strand
ACTAGCCTGCCAGACCGCTCCGCGCACGTCAACTGTGTACTTGCTCGGAGGCATATGAACAACCAACACCATCACGACGAACTCTTCCTCGTCAGAATCTCTTCCTCTGCTGCGGAGAAAAGAAGTGAATCAATCCTCGTAAATGGACATGAAAACCAAGGTAGTACCCTAGAACGGAATGTCGTCATCGGAGATTTCGGCTTGCTGGGCATATTCGTCGGGACCGTTGCTCGATGCCTGCGGACGCTGATCGAAACTGGCAGTTGTGGAATTCGAAGAGCTTGCGGCCCGGTTATAACCGCCGCCCGCACTGCTACCTGCACCTTCCTCGCGGCCAGACAGCAACGAGAGGTCAAACACTACGATTTCAGTCTTGTAGCGCTTTTGGCCGGATTTCTTATCGTCCCAACTGTGCGTCGAAAGCTTGCCTTCGATATAAAGTTTGGTGCCCTTCTTTACGTAATCGCGCACGATTTCCGCTGTGCGCTTGAACGCGACCAGGGCGTGCCATTCAGTCCGGTCTTGCCAGTTGCCTTGCGCATCCTGAAAACGGTCGCTGGTGGCCAGAGTAAAGTTGGCTACCATCGACCCACCCCCCGTGGAACGAATTTCGGGATCCTTTCCAACGTTTCCTAGAAGGATAACTTTATTAACACTCTTGGCCATGTTCTTACACTCCTGTGTCGAGATACGACGCTGTCTTTTGCCTGATCGGTGAGCCTGCAGCAGGCTCTTTTTCTTGAATGCTCTGCAGTCTCAAAGAGTATAAATGGTTTGGGAAACCGGCTGCTGCAAACGATGGAGCATTTTCGCCGCCACTTTCGCAATTAGCTTTCAAATACCGATGATTCGGTTCTTCAATCGCAATGTTTTGCAGGGATTCCCGTAGGAGATGCGGAGGAATCTCGGGCTGAATCTCGGAGCACGATTGAACTTTTGCTCAATCATAACGCGCTCTATATCAGTTAGATGAACGCGCACAGCTCGTTGAATGTCTCCCATTCTGCAACACGACCAAGATCCAAAGCCCATTGTCCGGCACAAAATCGTAGACCAAATTCTGGATTTCGCCGCGACATTTTGCACTCGAACTTTGGGGGCTGGAGTGCGAACACCTTGGCAAAAGATTCCCGTGCTTCGCCAAGCTCGTGCGGCGTGGGAACAATCGCTTGAAAATCAGAGTCCCTGGACGATCACGCTTTCATTCGGCATGACAGGAATGCGCGCTCGAAGCCACCAATCGATTTTTCGATTCGATCGAGCGGAATGGTCAGGGACAAGCGAATGTAACCCGACCGCCCAAAACCAATGCCGGGGACAGCAAGAACCCCTTCATCGGCAAGGTAGCGAGTAAACGCGATGTCGTCGGCAATCGGAGTCTTCAAAAAGATATAGAACGAGCCTTCCGGCCGCTGGACTTCGTATCCAATTTTTGCGAGCGCATCGCAAAGTACATTCCGCTTGTGTTCGTAAGGCGCAGCGTCAACCGCCAGATCGGCGGCGTCGAGCATCACCCATTGCCAGATTGCCGGCGCGTTGATAAAGCCCAAGATGCGATTACTGAAAGCGCAGGCGCGGCGTAGATTCGCAGCATCGGCCAATTGCGGCGACAGCGCGAGATAGCCGATGCGCTCACCGGGCAACCCAAGCGACTTGGACCACGAGTTGCAAATCGCCGTGTTGGCGATGAACGACGCGACCTCCGGCTGCCGCTGCCCATCATAGACAAACGACTTATACGGCTCATCGCTGATGACGGTAATCGGATGATCGGCGCGGGACAAAACACTTTGCAAATCGCGCAGCACGCGTTCCGGATACACGCGCCCGGTCGGATTATTCGGCGTGTTCAAAATGATTGCCTGGGTCCGCGGAGTAATTGCTGCCGCGATGCGTTCCACATCAGGCAGAAACGTTGCGTCGGTCTCTACCGGCACCATGGAGCCGCCGTGGTTGGCGATATAAAACTGGTACTCCGAAAAGCACGGCATCAGGACGATGACTTCGTCGCCGGGATCGAGGATCGATTTCAAAATTACGTTGCATGCGCCAGCCGATCCAATGGTCATGAAGACATCTTCAGCCGCGAAGTCCAATCCGGTTTCACGACAAAGTTTGCGGGCGACTGTTGCACGTACTTCGGTGTATCCGGGATTCGGCATGTAGCCATGCGACCCGGCGCGGCTCTGGTCCACAATGCGACGCAGCGAGCCGAGCACAGCGGCCGGCGGCTCAACATCGGGATTGCCGAGCGAAAAATCGAAGACCGCATCGGCACCGCGTTCGCGCTTCATGCGCACGCCTTCTTCAAACATGCGTCGAATCCACGATGCGTTCTCGAGCTGTTTTGCAATGGTTTTTGAAACCGGCATAATCTTCGACCTGCTATTTCTTCAAAAGTTCGTCGCTCGCCAGCAGATTGATGCCTGCGGTTTGCAGGCGTGTAATCGCCGCGTCCACATCGGCAAAGCGAAAAATCAGAATGGCCGCATCTCCGCGAAGGCAAGGGAAGGCATACATATATTCGATATTGATGCCGGTTCCATCGAGCGCGCCCAACACGTCCGCGAGACCTCCGGGACGATTTGGCACTTCGACAGCGAGTACCTCTGTGACCTTCGCGACGAGGCCGTGCGCTTCGAGAAGCGCCGCAGCTCTTTCCCACTCCGATACGATCAAGCGCAAAATGCCGTACTGCGCGGTGTCCGCCAGATACAGCGAGCGTATGTCGATACCTTCCTGCGCCAACAATCGTGCAGGAGCAGCGATGCGCCCCGGCCTGTTTTCCGCAAAGACAGAAATCTGTTGTATCTTCATGATGCCCGCCTGTCGATAACGCGTTTGGCTTTGCCTTCGCTGCGTTCGAGAGAATTCGCCTCGACCAGCGAAACTCCCACGCGAATTCCAAGCACATGATCGAGCGCGCCTTGAAGCCGATGATGCAAACCTTGCAGTGCGCCGATCTTGTCGTTGAACATCTGCGGCGTGACTTCGACCAACACTTCCATCTGATCCAGTCCCTGCGTGCGCGTCAGCACAATCTGGTAATTCGGCAGCGTGCCTTCGATCTCAAGCAGCGCCGATTCGACCTGCGACGGAAAGACATTTACGCCGCGAATAATCAGCATGTCATCGCTGCGCCGGCCGATGCGATCAATGCGCCTCAGCGTGCGCCCGCACTCGCAGCGGCCCGGCAGTATCCGGGTAATGTCGCGCGTGCGATAGCGAATCATCGGCATTGCCTGCTTGCTCAGCGTTGTTAATACCAGTTCGCCTTCGCTGCCTTCGGGGAGCGGTTCGCCGGTTTCAGGATCGATGATCTCCGGATAAAAATGGTCTTCAATAATATGCAGACCATCGTGCCGCCGACATTCGCATCCAACGCCCGGCCCAATAATTTCCGAGAGTCCGTAGATGTCAAAAGCCTCGATGTGGCTCTTCAGTTCAATGTGTCTGCGGATCGATTCGGTCCATGGTTCCGCGCCAAAAACGCCGGCCCGGATCGGCAGCTCCTTCATGTCCACGCCGAGTTCCGCGGCGCGATCGATCAGGTGCAGAAAATAAGTTGGCGTGCAGCACATCGCGGTTACGCCAAAATCTTTCATCAGCATGATCTGCCGGTCGGCATTGCCGCCAGAGGTCGGAACGACGGTCGCGCCCAGGCCTTCAGCACCGTAGTGAGCGCCCAGGCCGCCGGTAAACAGGCCGTATCCATAGGCGATCTGCATGATGTCGCCGCGATGCAGCCCGCAGCCGGCGAAGCAGCGCACCAGCACCGAGGTCCATACATCGATGTCTTCTTGCGTGTAGGCGACAACAATCGGCTTGCCCGTCGTGCCGCTCGAGGCATGAAGGCGAACCACGTCTTTCATCGGACTTGCAAAAAGTCCAAACGGATAGGTGTCGCGCAGATCGATTTTTTTCGTGAACGGCAGCCTGCGAATGTCATCGAGGCTGCGAATATCGTCCGGCGTAAGTCCTCGTTCATCCATTCGCGAACGAAACAGCTTGACCTGTCGCCAGGCGCGCGTAACTACGGTTTGAAGCCGACGCAATTGCAACGCGCGCAACTCATCTACCGGCGTGTAATCCGGCACGCTCGCAGCGTGACAATCGGTAGCGGTACTCTCAAGAACAGAATTCATTTTTGATTTCCAATACCCTGCCCAACAGCGCGGCCGATATAAAAAGATTTGAGGTTTGCTTCGTGCAATTTTTCGGGAAGATTGCGTTTCAGCGCTTCCGTCCACGCTTCGACAGAAAACGGTAGATAGCGGCTCAGTATGCCAAGCAATGCGACGTTGATACTTTTCTTGTTTGACAGCGAGTATTCGTCGATCTGCGATGGCTCAATCAAAATGCCGCTTACGCCGAGGGCCGCTTTGTTCACCGAAATCTGATCGGGAGCAATGACGACGAGGTAGTCGGCTTCGCC
>CAZASC010000288.1:0-4460 GCA_964487695.1 uncultured Victivallales bacterium | reverse complement strand
AAGATATTAACCAGCGCCATTTTTTAGAAATGAGGGACAGCGGATAGACGACCGGCGTCGCGTACATCCAAAGCTGGGTGAGAAACCCTGACAAGTGTCCAAAATCACGATATTTTGCGGTAAGCGCCGACATCCACAGTCCCACACCGAGCCCGATGGCCGCTGTCTGAAGAAGAAGAGCGGGGAGGACGATAAGACTTGGACTGACATGAATGCCGGCCCCAGCCGGAGTGAGGAATTTGAAATAGATCCAGAAACACATGAACGTTGCCAACTGAATGGCAAATGCTATCAAGTTCGATATGATTACGGATAGCGGCACAATCAGCCGTGGGAAATACACTTTTCCAAAGAGCCCCGCGTTGTTGACGAACGTTGAAGATGTCCCTTGCATGCACTGGGAAAAATAGCTCCACCCCAGCATTCCACAGAGATAGAAAAGCATCGGCGGCAATCCATCCGTCGGAATCTTCGCCACGTTTCCAAAGATGATTGTAAATACAACAGTCGTCAGCAACGGCTGGAGAACGAACCACATCGGACCGAGTATGGTCTGTTTGTAACGCGAAATGAAATCGCGCCTTACCAGGAGAAACAGCAGATCGCGGTATTGCACGATCTCGCGCCAGGGAAGGCGTAGCCAACTGGAGGAAGGCTCGATGATGTACTCGTTGTCACTCATATTTGCAAAGAGGTAAGGGGAAAGCGCAAAAAGCAGATCGTTAAACCCATTCCATAATCCATCACAACAAAACCTGAGATGTGAAACTTGAAACCGGAAACACAGAAAAAGGAATAAAGAGAAAGACCTGGCAAAAAGAAGAAACCGGTTTTTCGATGAAACTCATTGTCTATCATTCTCCTTCGTTCTCTTTGACATCGTCACGAATATGGCAATCAATTCCTCGGTTTCCTTCTTCACCCACAGCAAGAGCTGAGACTTTACGGCGCACTCCGTCTCTAATAAATCCAGCCAAAGGGATGTTTCATCAGCCTCCTGCGCACATGTATCTATCTTGGAAACAAACTCCGCTCTGCTTCTGGCGCGGGATGCCTCCCTGTAAATCGCTGCAACTGCGGTTCCAGAACGTAGCAATTGCCGGCCAATCACGCGAATCTCTTCCCGTCCTGTCGGTATACTGCAATATAACTTTACAACAGCACCAGCATAGTCGCGTGTGCATCTTCTAAACTCTTGTTTTCGATCCAAACTCGCTTCTCCATTTTCAGGTTTCCGCCTTCAGCCTTACCTTAGCAGCATCTTCACAGCCGGATTATTCCATACTTCCTGGGCTTTTGACTGAAACTCGCGAAGGCGCCGGATGCGCTCTTTTATGAACCCGCTGTCGCCGTCTTCCGATTCCAGATCAGCCAGATCGGTTTCGATTTCCTGCAGGAGGCTGGTGCAAGAGGATAGACGTTGCCCAATGATATCGAGGACGGCGCTTTTCAGGATCTTCCCGAACCAATCTACTGTCCGATAGTAATCCTTGCGGTCCCCCTTGATCCATACCTTCTTAACCGCGCCCCACTGTTCAAGTTGACGCACAGCCGTACTGGCGCTGCCTTTACTGACAGCAAGGTCGCGCTGCATATCGGAGAGATTGCGAGGCTGGAGGCTGAAATATAGATAAGCGTAAATCTGCCCCATCACGCGGCCCAATCCAAAAGACTGGGTCGTGTTGCCGGCATGTTCAATGAATTGCGTAACTATGGGATTCAATTGCGAGGACATAGCCAGACCAGAACAAGCTGACCGGAATAGTGTCACACTCCGTGCGCGCCAGTTATGCATGAACACACAGAAAACGGTATGTTCAGTATGTTTTGAAAGTAGCAAAGAAAAGGTCCAAAGTCAAAACAAATGACAGTTTAGATTGAGGCTATTTCCCGCCTCGCGCCATTGGAGGTTCGCCGTTTCTGAACCCGGCATTATTCAGGTTTCCCCGCCATTTCTGTAATTCATTGAGCATGAAGCCGTATGCTTCGATTTCCCGCGCAACAACGGAAACATTACCATCCCCAGTGCTGTCTGAATTCTCTCCGCCATTTATCGCCACAAACGGTGATGCGACAACGAGAGTCAACAACTCTTCATCTGCCCACGCTGGTTGCTTGAGCCTGAGAAAAGTGGCAAGATTACATCTCGCATTGTTCCACTTCGCCCTGAGCAACAGACGGAAGTTTCTTATGGGATGACTCAAACTCTTCATAGTCACTCCATGCGGAAGCCATCCGGGATCGTCAGGAATACCGATGTGGGGAAAAGCCATTGAGCGAACGTCAACATCGGTTTCACTGAAATCGCCCGCTTTCAGCATGCCTGTGATCCAGATTGCTGTATCGCCTATGGACGAAGTCAGCCGCCAGACTTGGATGGCCGAAGAAAAGGATGAATGTTGAGACCTGAAACCTGAAGAGTGAGAATCTTCCGCCTTCTGTCCTCTGTCCTCTGCTCTCTGTCGTCTATCTGCAATCAACTCGACCTTGTAGCCCTTGATTCGCATGCAATCCGGCATGTTGTATCCATGTACGAGGCGAACGAAAATGGGAGCGAGGGGAAAACCTGAAACCTGAGACGTGAAACTTGAGACATGGAATCCGCCGCCCTCAGATGTGACCTGATCGGTCTTCACTTCGGAACCGGAAAGCAAAGATTCCATATTGGATACTTCCGTTTTCTCGTCATGCACTTTTCTGCTTTCTGCAGTTCTATCGCGCAACTCATAGGCCGCAATATTCGGCTCAATCGGATCAGGACCAACCGGCAGAGGACGCACCGACCATGATGTGGAAGCCGGAACAAATCCATAAAAATCACAAGCGGTAAGGCCAAAGGGTTGGAATGCGCGTCCGCTTCTGCGCGCCACTATTTCCCAGAAACCGACGGCGACCACACAGACGACAAGCATCAACGCGATCAACCGTTCATGTCTTTGTGCTGGCATTCCTGTTGCCATTTTCCTTGCTGCGTGGCCATCACCCATACGCTTTGTTCAATAAAATAATTGACCAATATACGTACACAATACTCAACAGCGTTCCAATCATACAAGCAATGATGTCTTTAAAGTTGTTGCCCACAATCGTCTGATGGCCGGAAAGACGCCTCTTTGCCACAATCGGAAGTGCGCCGAATATTGCGAACAGGAAGAAGAGCGGATATTCATAACATCTGCTCAGAAAGTAGGCCGAAGCAGAGTAACCAGCAAGGGCGGCAACGCCAAGCCCGCTAAATCGTTTTATCCATGCCTGTTCATCAGTCCTGGGATTCCGTAATGCGACCCGCGTGCGCCATGCGCCCATAAACGCAAGCTGCATAAGAGAAAACCAGAAGAAGTATCCGAATACGCCCAGTTCCGTATAGCAGTAAACATAGGCGTTGTGCGCAGCACGATCCTCCGCCACCTGCCAGAACATTCCGTATCCGATGCCGAACATCCAGTTATGCTTGAACACCCAATTCGCCAATCCCCAGAACACTACCCTGTCATGGGCAGACTCATCGAGGTATCCCGCAGACAGAGGACACAATACAAGTGCACCACCGAGTAGAAACAGCATAACCGCAGGCATCCAGCGGGCTGGAAGAATCAACGCGAACATGACAGCGCCTACAGTTGCCAGGGCGACCAACCCGCCACGGGAGTGTGTCGCCATAATTGCCGTTATAAGAAGCCACGCTATCGCACACCCCATAATGAATCCCAAAAGGGAACGCTTCTTTGTAAGGGCAAAACAGAAAGGTATTGATGTGGCAAGTATCTGAGCCAGATCGTTGGGATCTCCAAAAGTTCCAAAGAAGTAACTTCTCGTATACTCAGGTTTAGCGTCTGTCGCAGGCATAAACATGGGCCCCATACCAACGAAACCATATCCAAGCCTGTCCTGCATAATGGCATGGATAGCCATCACGCAGGACATTATGACAAAAACTATCGCCACGGTCCTGAAACGCGATGGTCTTTCGAGAGTGTAGAAGAAAAATGCGGTAAAAAAGCAGAACTTAAAGGTGTCCGGTATTGTATCCATCATTCCCTGAAAATAGAAATGTGCCACATGCGACATGATCGTGGCTATCCACAGCCCAAACAATAAGTACGGCTGGATCACCCCCTTGGTCATTTTGATCCTGCCATTCTTCATTTCGGCAAGGAAAGTCAACAATGCGATACCCATGATGAGCTGGAGAATCGGCCAGCCGAACAGCCATGGCACGAGCCATTCCTGTGGCCGCCAGAAAACAAGCCCAATGAATACACACATAAGGAAGAATGTCATAGGTATCGGGTATCCCGTTTTTGCGGGCACGCCGCGGCAAGCAGGCGCCCTGCCGCCTCGCTCTTACAAGTTTCTTTCTTTTCCGAAGAGAACTATCCTGAGTGTTCTCAGAATGATCTCCAGGTCCATGCGCAGAGTCAGATGCTTGATATAGTAAAGATCATACTCGAGCTTTCGCC
>CAZASC010000287.1:0-4468 GCA_964487695.1 uncultured Victivallales bacterium | reverse complement strand
TTTGTTCAAAGAAAAAATAGAAATAAATGGCGGGCATGGAGAAATGACAAAATCCTAGGACTGACTTTCGTAGGACTGACCTTCGGACGGGGCGCGAAACCGCAGGGCGAGATCGCCAAAATCATGCGGCAACTCCAGCCGCCTCCTCACCCTTTAATAGTCGGCTTACGCCCTTGCGCTTTTCTGTTTTGGCCAGGGGAATATTCTATTGCTTCCGCCGAACCGTCAGCGTAGGATGGCGCCGACATCTTCAATTGGGAATGGGCGATATGAAAGCTGACAAACAGAAAGCGAAAATCGGTTTTTCCGGCGACCTTGTTTGGGCGTTTGACCTTGGCAAAGGCTCCATCGGTGAGGCGGTGCGGCAAGGGACAACATTTCTTCATAAGGCATCCCTGCTTATCCCGGCCGAATTTGCTGAAACCAAAACTGCCGCCACGCGCCGCCGGATGTGGCGCACTCGCCAAGCACACATGGCGCGCGAGAAGTGGCTGGATGAAGTCATGCGAAAAGCGGGCATTGAGGTATTGCGCGGACGCAATTACGACGCTGTAGGAAAGTGGAAGCCAGGCGAGCCTGCAGATGAACGTCTGGAAAGGGAATTTGCCGGGCTGGGTGACTCGACCTGCTACACGTCCTGTCTGCTTCGCATCAGACTGCTGCGCGGAGAAAAACTTGAACCGTGGCAGGTCTATAAAGCGCTGCATTCAGCCATCCAGCGGCGAGGTTACGATCCGAACATACCATGGAAAAACCGCGAGCAGCGCAAACCGAAGTCTGGCGACGCGGGCGACGATGAGGCCGGCACACAAAAGCGGATGGAAGAATTCGAGTTGAAACTGGCGGCATTGTCCAAAGGCAGAAATGAACTTCATTATCCTTGTTACTTCGACGCGCACGAAATGGGATTATGGACTGCTGACAGGCCGGACGAATTGAAGCTGCGTAGTGATTGTCATGCGAAAACGACGCGCGATCAGATCGTGCCGCGCAAGCTCGTGGAGAAGGAAATCCGTGGTCTCGTGGATGCTGCCGCAAAGTATTATCCCAAACTCAAAGGGCAAGCCGACTATTTACTGTATGGAACGCCGGGAAGGCCCTACGCCTCGTTTGATCCACATCTGCGGAGGGAACATGGCTTGAAGGAGGGTGGCGCGAACGACTGGGAAGGCGTCCTCGGTCAGAAAATCCCACGCTTTGACAATCGCATCATAGGGAAATGCGTGCTTATCCCAAGGCTCAATGTCTGCAAAATTCGCACTGACGAGAATGGTCAGTTACATCCAGGGTCTCGTATCGCGGCGGAGACAGTGTTTTTGATCAGGCTCAAGAACATGAGGTTCCAAGCATCGAAAGGCCAAGGAAGTTTGAGCGCCAAACAAATCGCCGAAATATACAATGACCCAAAACGCGCTAAACTTGGAGTAACCGGGACGCAATGGAAGAAATACTGTGATCGTATTGGCGCCAAGCCGATGCTTGGGCAGTATCAAGAGATTGCAGAACCGAGCTTTTCAGGCCGCAGCCGTTTTTGCCGCCCAGCACTGGAAATTCTCAAAAGACTGATTCTGTCAGGGCTGCCTCCTAAACAGGCATACAAAGAGGAAGTTGAGCGCCTTGGCGAAAACACCGACCCCATGAAAGGGTTGGTAAAGGCAGACCTGAAATTCTTGCTTGAAATGGGGGACACATGGGAGGGTATCTACATTCCAAATCAAAAACTTGACGCATTAGCTCGCTCGACAAATGATCCGCATAAGGCGATTCAACTTCTTATCAGTTCGCAGAATGACCCCATTGTACGGCACCGCCTCACCGTGTTTGCGGAGCGATTGGACGAATTGGCAAAACGCTTTGGGGTGCCAGGCTCTGTAGTGCTTGAATTTGTCCGCGAAGATTTCATGGGCAAGAAGGCAAAGTTCGAGTACTTCAAATTCCAACGCGACCGAGCACACGATAGAGCAAAGGCTCGCGAAGACGCGGCAAGGGCTGGGGCAACAGAGCGATCTGCCGGTTTGAAAATGGAGTTGTTCAAAGCACAGGTTGGAGAGTGCCTTTACACCAGCACAAAATTGATTCCTGAAAAGCTGGATGAGTATGTCATTGACCATATTGTTCCTCGCGCCAAGGGGGGACCCGACGCGGCGGTGAATTACATTTTGACAACTCGTCGTGCCAACGACGACAAAGGGGACCGCACCCCATATGAATGGCTTTCGAAGGAAGATGGCTGGGATGCTTACGTCGAGCGGGTGAGAAGCCTCGCTGGCACGCTTCGAAATAAGAAAGTTCAGTTGCTCACCTCGCCCGACGCCGAAACATTGGTTGAGAAATACACGGCGCTGGCCGAAACAGCTTGGATTTCGAGGCTGGCACAGACCATCATCGGACTCCGCTTCGGCTGGCCAGGCGGCATTGCCAGTGGCGAGCGCAAGGTCATCGTTGTGTCAGGCGGACTCACTGGCCGCATTCGCCGCAAATACAGACTCAACAGCCTGCTCAATCCCGACGTCAAGACCGAGGAAGAAGCGGAAAACAAGAACCGCAACGATGACCGGCACCACGCGCTGGACGCAATGGTCATCAGCTTCATCCCCAACTGGGCACGCGACGCCAGATTGACCGGCTTTTTCCGTTTCCCGGATGGAATCAATCGAGAAATATTCGGCAAGGAAATTGCCCAAGTCATTCCCCAGAATATCTGTTTTGAAAAAGCCACTCTTGCGGAAACGATCTATGGCGCGCGAATTGACCACGGCAAAAGGGTAATCGTGCAGCGTGCGGAGTTGGTATCGCTTGCCATGAAGCCAACCACGCAAGGCAAGTCGGCGTTCGACCTCAAATATGCCGCCAAGCAAGCGGAGTCTGTCCGCGATTCGGTGATTCAGGAACGATTGCTAAAATTCCTCACGACCGCACCGGACGAAGCGGCATGGCGAAAATTTTGCGCCGAAATCCATTTGCGATGCAAAGATGGCTCTCATGGCCCGCGTGTGGAATACGTCACCGTCAATGTTGGTGAACCGACGGAGTACAAAGATATGTCGAAGGATGGCACTGGAGCATTTCGCAAGGCTCTGAAGGGACACAAAGGGCAGATAGTTTATGCACTCTCGATAACAGACAAGAAGGGAGAAAAGAAGGATGTGATTGCGGTTCGGCCGATCTACGCGTTTGAATCTTCCGCCAAAGTCAGCGACGCATTGCGTGCGGAACTTGGCGAAGCGCTCCAAGTGAAGGGCGTTTTCCAAAGCGGTTGTTTGGTCCAGACTGAAAAGGAAGCTTCGCACGCCAAAAAGCCATTGCCAGCGGGCAAGTATTTGCTCAATACGATTATAACGAGTTCCAACGCTGCCAAGCTTACGACTATGGATGGTCGCACTTACCCGGATATTCCGCTTTATAGTCTAGCGAGTCTGTTTGCGGCCGGAATGAAACGAATTGATTTGTAATCATGAGCCACCACATCCTCCATGTTTTTCAGCATGGCGCGATTTTGGGCCGTGAACGCGGGTTCATCACCTGCCGCGCCGATGGCCAGGACGAGCGGCGTTTGCCGTTAGATGACATTCGCGCCGTTATCATCGCGGCGCGGGGCGTGACGCTCACGTCCAGTTTCCTTTCCGGCCTGATGGAAACGGACGGCATCGTTTTGCATTGTGACGAACGGTACCAGCCTTGCGGCTGGACCGCGCCACTGGGGCGGGTGGTGGATTTGAAGGCGTTCCAGAATCAAACGGCGCAACCCCGGCGGTTAAACGAGCGGCTCTGGCACGAGATGTTGCGCGGCAAGACGCTGAATCAGTCGCGCGTGTTGCAGCACAAGCAGCTTCGCTCGCCGCATCTGGAACTGGCATTGAAGGAGGAGAATTTCGACGAGGGCAATTGCGCCAAGCGTTACTGGCAGCTTTATTTTCCGTCCATTGGCTGGACGGCGACGAGGCGCGACCGGAAGGAGGACACCGCGCCGAACCAGATGCTCAATTACGGCTACGCGGTGCTTGCGGCGTTGTGCCATCGCAGCCTCATCATTCATGGGCTGCTGCCGCAATTGGGCGTGCATCACAAGCCCCGCTACCGCTCGGACCCGCTGGTTTATGACCTGATGGAGCCGTTTCGCCCGGCGGTGGAATTGATGCTCGCGGAGTTTATGCTGACGCCGGAGATTACCATGAAGGCGTGGGCGAAGAAAGTCGGCACGGAATTGCGCGAGCGGCGGGTGAAGCACAGCGATTTCACGCTCAAATTGATGGATGCGATTGACGCCTCCGCCAATTCGCTGGCGCGGGCGTATGAAGTAATGTCGGCCAAGCCGTTTTGGGTGCCTGAGTTGCCGGGCGCGGCGAGCGTGGCGGCATGAACAACAGTCCGTTTAGTATGGGGTGGCTCATGGCCATGTTTGATCTGCCGGTGATGACCAGCGAGGAGCGCAAAGCAGCAACCCGCTTCCGCAACGACCTGCTGGATA
>CAZASC010000286.1:0-4511 GCA_964487695.1 uncultured Victivallales bacterium | reverse complement strand
GCGGCAGCATCCTCGGCGACAAAACACGCATGACATCGTTATCGGCGAGTGAGATGGCGTTTATCCGGCCTTCTCCGTCGCGCGGCTCTCTGGGCGGCGTGGCGCAGCGCACACGCGAAGCGATGTTGCTTTGCGAAGCCGCCGGCTACCGTAACATCTTGATCGAGACAGTGGGAGTTGGCCAGTCGGAAATCACCGTTCACGACATGGTCGATTTTTTCCTCTTGATCACGCTTGCGGGGGCGGGCGACGAACTTCAAGGCATGAAGCGCGGCGTAATGGAGATGGCCGATCTCGTCGCAGTCAACAAAGCCGATGGTTCCAACCAGACTGCTGCGGAGCGCGCGCGTACTCAAGCGCAAAATGGGCTGCACTATCTTCCTGCTTCGCCCTCTGGCTGGACACCGAACGCCCTGACCTGTTCCGCGCAAACAGGCATGGGCATTTCGCAGCTTTGGACCACAGTGCTCGAATATGTGGAACTGACAAAGGCCAACGGTTGGTTCAGTGCGACGCGGCGCGATCAGACGCGGAAGTGGATGCACGAGATCATAGACCAGGCATTGAAGAGCCAATTCGAAACGCATCCTGCGGTTCGCGAACGCATGAAAAGCTTTGAACAGGATGTGCTCGATGGGCGCATGACTTCGTTTCGCGCCGCTCGTACGCTGCTCGATCTGTATTCAGGCCGCGAGTCCGCCGACACTCCCGCAAATCGCTGAGTGACTACCGCATCTAAAAAAACGAAACAGTGTCCGCCCTTTACACTAGGCAGACACTGTTTCCCCTTTACATTTTCATGCCCTGCATTGCTTCGCTGATCGCCGTAACCGTGATCGTATTGTCCTTGACGCTTCCCGCCACGTGAACATGTTTTCCGGCAAAGGGCGCAATCGTTTGCGGCTTGGCGGCAAGCATGTAAACCTTGGCCCCGACAACGAGCGAGTAGCTGCTTCCGCTCTTTGCGCATTCCTTCGTGCACTCGGCGTCCGACTTTCCCGGCATCATATGCTTCTTGCCGCACATCGAGTCAGTAACTACTCCGTCAATAGTCTGGGCGGCCGCGTGAATCTGCTGGAATGCAGGAATCAAAAAGGCCGGCATGAGAGCGAGAGCAAAGAGTGAAGTCTTTTTCATTGTTTTCTCCGTTTGATTTAGTTTGAACATCGTTAGAATCTTGGAAATTTTCGACGGCTGTACTGGCTACGGTCGAGTAGCCGTCACGGTGTACTGGCAGCAAAGACGCGTATAACATTTGAACGTTCGGCGCTTTCAGCAAGTGATGACTGTCCAAGAAAATTCGACATGGCCAGAACGCGCGGAACGTAGTTGATCGTTTCGAGCGGCAACTGACGAAGGTTCGTCAACTGATCGAAGTCATGCGTATGCGCTCTCAACATCGCTGCACCAACATTTGATTCCCCTGCGTTATAGGCGGCCAGCGCGAGTTTCCAATCGCCAAATTGTGCATACAGGTCATGAAGGTATCGCGCCGCGGCATCGGTCGACTTGAACAGATCAAGGCGTTCATCCTCGTTCTCATTTACACGCAGCCCATAGCGCCGAGCGGTCTCTGGCATTAGCTGCCAAAGTCCACGCGCTCCTTTAGGAGAGAGCGCACTTGTGCGTGCGCTGTTCTCGACAAGAATGACAGCAGCGAGATTTGTTGGAACACCATGACTTTGAAGGATGGGATCGATGGCCGGGCGCAGCAAACTCAGTCGCGATTCAGCGGCGCTCCAACCGCTCGTACTGGAAGTTCGTGATAACTGCAAGTCGGAAACGCCGCCCGCTGTCGCCTCAGAAACTATTGTGCCGACGGCAGGCGAAGAGGTCTGAGTTGCTGCTGCGAGCATCCGATCTGCTTCAGTGTTCACAACATCATCAAATCCGGAGAAAGTTCGATATTCATCTGAATGTGCTGGTCTCACAGGTGAAGAGGTCTGGCTCAATACAAACAACGGCGCAGCATAAAGAACCACTCCAGCCCCGAAAATCCTCAGCAGTAAATGTATTTTCAATCTTTTCGAGTTATACATGCAGCGCCTCCGTAGCTTGAGCGGCATCGCGCTTGAGCGCCGGTTTGATTTCCCAGTTCCATTTCCAAATCGCAAAGATCGGCGGGTAAACGACCAGCTCCATCAAGAACGAAGTAATGATTCCGCCCAGCATTGGCGCGGCGATTCGCTTCATCACGTCCGCTCCCGATCCCGTCGACCACATAATCGGAAGTAGTCCAAAAAGCATGCACGATACGGTCATGACTTTAGGCCGCAGACGTTTGACCGCTCCATGAACGATCGCTTCGCGCAAATCGTCCCACGAATGAATGCCACCTGTCGCCAACGCTTCATGGTATGCAAGATCGAGATAAAGCAGCATGAAGACAGCGGTCTCGGCGTCAACTCCCAGCAACGCAATCAGGCCGACCCACACAGCGATGCTCATGTTGTAGTGGAGAATGTATAAAAACCAGATTGCACCAATCGCCGAAAACGGCACGGCCAGCAAAATGATCATCGTCTTGATCGCCGAGCCAGTGTTGAAGTAGAGCAATAGAAAAACGATGAACAGCGTGATCGGCACGACGAGTTTCAGTCGCTGTGCAACGCGCTCCATAAACTCGTACTGACCGCTCCAAACCAGTTCGTATCCTGCGGGGGTGTGTACTTTCTCGGCAACAGCCTTTTTTGCATCGCGCACATAGCTGCCGATGTCTCTTCCCGAAACATCGACATAGACATACCCGCTCAATCGGCCGTTTTCGTCGCGAATCATTCCCGGCCCGGTTCTCACATGAATATCCGCAATCTGACCCAGTGGAATCTGTGCGCCGGATGGTGTGGCGACCAACACACGTTCAAGCGCGTCGACATCGCTGCGATAATCGCGTAGATAGCGCACGTTCACCGAGTACCGCTCGCGTCCTTCAACGGTAGTTGAAACCTGATCGCCGCCAACGGCCGACATCAGCACGCTCTCGGCATCGTCGACCGTCAATCCATAGCGGGCCAGTGCATCGCGCTTCAAATCGAAGTCAAGAAAGTAGCCGCCGCTCGTGCGCTCCGCGAACACGCTCGTTGTTCCCGGAACATCTTTTAACGCTGTCTCAATTTGTTCGCCGACCTGCTGAATTTGCGCCAGGTCGGAGCCAAGCACCTTGATGCCCAGAGGCGTGCGAATTCCTGTCGTCAGCATGTCGGTGCGCGCCTTGATCGGCATCGTCCACGCGTTCGAAATTCCAGGTATTTGCAGCGCTTCATTCAAACCACCCGGTCCGTAAATCAACTCCTGGGTCGTAATGTGGTCCGGCCAAAATCTTCGCAATACTGCTTGTAGTCGCGGAGACGCTGACTTAGAGTACCAGCGATCAATTTTCGGCCACTCTTCTTGCGGTTTGAGTACAACGGTCGTCTCCATCATCGAATACGGCGCTGGATCGGTTGAGCTCTCCGCGCGTCCGGCCTTGCCAAACACGCGTTCGACCTCGGGAAACGAAGCAATGATTTTGTCCTGTGTTTGCAGGGTTCGCGTGGCTTCTGCGACCGAAATTCCCGGCAGCGTTGATGGCATATAAAGCAGGGTCCCTTCGTCGAGTGGCGGCATAAACTCAGAGCCGAGTTTGAAGTACACCGGGATACTTAGCCCCATGACCAGCAACGCCGCGCAAATCGTCAACCACTTATGATCAAGTACAAACTCGACGATCGGATGATAGAGCTTCATCATTGGTTTACTGATTGGATGATTCTCTTCGCTGTGAATCTTGCCGACAAAAATTGCGTTGAAAATTCTGGCGACCCACTTCGGCCGAAATTCAAATCCGTCCATGCGCGAAAAAAGAAAGCGCATAGCTGCCGGGGCCAACGTGATCGCTAATAAAGCCGCAATCGCCATTGAAAAGTTTTTGGTGAATGCAAGTGGTTTGAAGAGACGGCCTTCTTGTCCTTCCAAAGTGAAGACCGGAAGAAAACCAACAGCGATGACCAGCAGTGCAAAAAAACTCGGGCCGCCGACTTCCTTTACTGCGGCGATTACGACCGCATGCGATGGACCCGGCCGGCCTTGCGCTTCCCAGTGTTCAAGCTTCTTGTGTGTTTGTTCGACCATGACAACGGACGCATCGACAAGAGCGCCAATCGCAACGGCGATGCCACCAAGCGACATAATGTTAGCAGTCATTCCCATCCACTGCATCGGAATGAAAGCCAGAATTACGGTAGCGGGAATCGTTATGATCGGAACAATTGCGCTGCGCAAATCCCATAAGAAGATCATGATTACGATGCTGACAATCACAAGTTCTTCGATCAGCGTGTGGCGCAGGTTGTCGACCGCCCGGTCGATCAGTTCTGACCGATCGTAAGTAGTTACTAGTTTGACACCAGGTGGAAGCGTCGATTTCAGATCGTTCAGTTTTTCTTTGGTGCGTTCGATGACCTTCTGCGCGTTCTCTCCGTAGCGCATGATGACCACGCCGCCAACGGCTTCGCCTTTGCCATCCAACTCTG
>CAZASC010000285.1:0-4537 GCA_964487695.1 uncultured Victivallales bacterium | reverse complement strand
CCGCGGCGTCGGTTGGAAAGATCATTTCTTGTTGCATGGCGATTCAATAATTCCTCCAAGCGGCAAGACAATCTCAACCGGATTGCCATTGACCAAGGCGAACTGTCTGCCTGGTGTCACCGGCGGTGCCGACGCCTTCACGCGTATGGCGCGATAATCCCATGGCGGACAGTACTGTCTCAACAGCAGAATCTGATCGTCGCCGTCCTTGTCTGCTGCAACGAGCTGGTAGGTCACGCCATTGTCAAGTCGTCTAGTGTACTTTTCTGCCGAAGTCGGAACGCACGAATATCCCAACTCGATTGGCGATCCGCAGAAGACGAGTAGGGTGAAGAATAGGCCCGCAAAAAACAAAACAAACACACCAGCAATTTCCATCTGGATATGCTTGGCGTCTGTTTTTTTCTGTGCTGCCAACAGCAAACTGATTCCAGCTATCGCAACTACTCCAGCGAAAACAAAAACACCAATCACAACGCTCATGGCACCTCCTGCCCGATTTGTATCCGAAGACAGCATAGCAAGATGTCACGCCATTGTCAAGATTGCTAAAAAGCCATAATTTCTCTACACTTCCTCCACACGAGGCATAATTATCCGTTTAAATTAAAGAAGTTATGGCGAAAAAATTTTCATTAAAACCGCTGGGCGATCGCATCGTTGTGAAGCCTTTTGAAAAAGCAGGCGAGAAGAAGCTCGCGTCAGGAATTATCATCCCCGAAGCGGCAAATAAAGAAAAACTTTTCCAAGGCGAGGTCATCGCGGTCGGTCCGGGGCGGAAAAATGACGACGGGAAGCGTATTCAGGTTGAAGTAAAATCTGGCGACACAGTCTTTTTCAAAAAACCGTGGGACGAGCCGATCAAAATGAACGATGTCGAATATTACATCCTTTCAGAATCGGATATTTTGGGCACGCTAAATTAATCACATTCTAAAATAATTCTTTTTATCTATGGCAAAACAAATTCTTTTTTCTGAAGACGCGCGGAAGGCGATTATGAGAGGAATCACGCAGGCGGCGCACGCAGTGAAGGTGACGCTCGGGCCGAAGGGCAGAAATGTGGTCATCGAGAAATCATATGGCGGTCCTCGCATCACGAACGACGGCGTCTCAATCGCAAAAGAAATTTCGCTGAAGGATAAATTTGAAAATATGGGCGCAGAAATTGTGAAAGAAGTCGCGAATAAAACGAACGAAACGGTCGGCGACGGCACGACGAGCTCGGTGGTTCTCTTTGAAGCTCTTGTCGGCGAAGGGCTGGCACACGTGACGCGCGGCGCGAATGCGATGGGTATCCGAAGCGGAATGGAAAAAGCAAAAAACGCGGCGCTTGTGGAATTGAAAAAAATGGCGAAGCCGATTAGCGGGAAGGCGGAGGTCAAACAAGTCGCATCTATTTCTGCGGAGTCGGAAGTTTTAGGCAATATTATCGCCGAAGCGGTTGAAAAAGTCGGCAGCAGCGGAGTCGTGACGGTAGAGGAATCGCAGGGCACAGAACTGTCATACGAAATCGTCGAAGGATTACAAACAGACAAGGGATATGTGTCGGCGTATATGGTCACGAACCCAGAACGCATGGAAGCCGTGTATAACGATCCGTATATTTTAATCACCGATAAAAAAATCAGTTCAATCCAAGAAATTTTGCCGCTGCTCGAGAAATTGGCGCAGTCGGGTACGAAGCAAATTGTGATTATTGCCGACGATGTTGATGGCGAAGCGCTTACCACACTGGTCTTGAATAAATTGCGCGCGTCATTTAATACGCTCGCGGTCAAAGCGCCAGGTTATGGAGACCGTAAAAAGGAAATGCTCGCTGATATCGCGGTTGTCGTCGGTGGGCAAGTTATCACGAGCGATACTGGAATGAAACTCGAAGATGTAACACTCGATATGCTCGGACGTGCGAAGAAGATTGTTGCGACTAAAGATTCTACGACAATAGTCGGTGGGAAAGGGAAGAAGGCGGACATAACTTCAAGAATCGCACAGCTTAAGGCGCAGATAGAAAACACGGACTCCAAATTCGATAAAGAAAAATTGGAAGAACGAATTGCAAAACTTTCTGGCGGCGTTGCAGTTATTTCTGTCGGCGCGGCGACCGAGACCGAAATGAAATATTTGAAAGATAAAATTGACGACGCTGTGAAGGCGACAAAGGCATCAATCGAAGAGGGAATTGTCGCCGGTGGTGGCAGCGCGCTTGCGAAGATTGCGAAAAAATTAGCCCTTCAACAAAGTTCAGGGCAAGCGACTCGCGAGAGCAAAATGAGTGACGACGAAAAAACCGGTTTCGATATCGTCGTTCATGCGCTTGAAATGCCACTCGCTCAAATCGCAATAAACGCCGGCAAGGATGACGCGGCTGTTATCGTTTCAAAAGTGCAATCTGGAAAGGCGACAGTCGGTTACGACGCTTTGGCCGATGAAATTGTTGACGACATGCTTGCAAAAGGAATCGTTGATCCGGCTAAAATGCAAAGAATGGCGCTCGAAAATTCTGTCTCTGCCGCGGCGATACTTCTCACCACCGAAGCGGCGATTGCAGACATTCCTGAACCAAAAAATCCTCCAACTGGCGGTAATGGAATGGACGAAATGTACTAAAAATCGTCCACATTGCGTTGTGCACAGCCGGGTTCCAAAGCGTCTTGAAAAGAGTCATACTATACGAAGCGGCCTTCGTCACGCTGAAAGCAGTCGTCCTGCTGAAGCGGAACTTCCGCTTTAATCGTTAGTAATTAACATGAAAGCACTGCACAAAACAGCGTTCGTCCTCATGGTAATCGGTTCCCTCGATTGGGGTCTCGTCGCGATTGGTAATTGGATGGGCAGCAATTGGAATGTGGTGAATCTCATCTTCGGCTCATGGTCGTGGCTTGAGAATCTCATCTACCTGCTCGTCGGTGTTTCGGCGCTCCTTCTTCTCTTCAAGGGAAAGAAAGGCTATCAGCCGCCTGTCAATTCTCCGGCACAGGGAATGTAATCGCGCTTCTCGCGAAAAATCGAAAGGGCGTCCCGTTGCGGGACGCCCTTTTGGTTCGATCAGTTTGTTGGAGCTTTGGTGTCTTCTGTTTCCGAACCATAGGTAACCAAATTGGCGATTATGTGACTGGACGGAATGAGGGCGAGTCCTCGAGGGAGACTCAACTCTTTCGTGAGACGCTCAACTAAAGTGTCGGGTAGTTCGTCGACAGTCATTCCTCGTGTTGCGAGTTCCAACTTAACTAGCTCGACGCGATCCGCCTCGTACAGGCTGACAAAATTTTTCAGCCGCTCGGTTTCAGCGTCAAGCTCTTCGGTTTTTCGCACGATTCTTCCCGCGGCCAGGTTGGCTTGGGTGCGGAAAAGCGACATGCTTGTTAACAATTCCTCACGCTTTCTCATGAGACGCCCCTTTCTTGAGAACTTATTTCCGCTCGTAAGCTATCACAGCAAGAGAAATAATCAAGCTCTAAAACTTTTTAAAAATTAACTGTCTGCGGAGAGCCGAGGCCGGTGACGTAGTCATAGTGCGCGCGGGCGGAGCAGACATAGCCGCAGTCGCCATTGCTCCCGCTGACAATGTCGTGGAAGTAGTGTGCAGAATTTCCAGATGATTTGTCGGTATAAAAATCTGCATTGTTCGCGCCGTTCCCGAGCGCGACGATAGCCGCCCACTGCGGCGAACCGGCCGAAGTCCCGCCGACGATTCTCCAAACGCCGCCTCGAACTATCGAGAATCCGCTCGCCGGATCGGCGTTGTAAGCGACATCAGGTATCGCGCGCATGCCGCCGCTTTTCGGAATTGAATAATTTTTTTGGAAAGCAGGAGCTTTTTCATACGCGCTGATTCCGCCGCCGCTACCGCTCCACGCGATTTCATTTTTTATCGCGCCGCTTGAAGAAATGGTGAGAGAAGTTCCGCCAACGCCGACAACATTCGGTGATGAAGCTGGCCACGACGCTCCTGTGCCGTTATCGCCAGAAGAAGCGAAGAATACCGCGCCTGACTTTGAAACAAAATGCGAATCAAGAGTTGTTTCTTCGGGGAATTCTGCGCCGCCGAAACTCATCGAGACCGCAACGACATCGCTTCGACTCGCGGCATAATCAATCGCTTTTAAAAGATTCGCGCCCGACGGTGTCGCCGCTTCAACCAACAAAATCTTCGCCGATGGCGCGATCGCGTGCGCCCATTCGACATCAAGCGTCGTCTCGAGCGCCCATCCGCTATTGCTCGACTCGCTCGCGCTCATTTTATGTTTTTCAAAACAGCCATTACTACTCGTGCAGGCGGGCAGATTAAATGCCTTATCAAAATCGCCCAAATCTTTTTCTATCGTTGCATCATCGTATGCGCCGATGAGCGCAATTGTTCCTTTTCCACCGGTCGCTGGCAGATGATATGCGATTTTTATTTCGCTCGGCGTCATTCCAGCAGGCGTTTTGGACGTGTTTCCATAAACATGAATCGGCGGTACTCCTCGATAATCAGAAAAATGATATGCCGCTGACGCTTTTATTGGCGTAGTAAAAATAAAAAACAAGAATA
>CAZASC010000284.1:0-4544 GCA_964487695.1 uncultured Victivallales bacterium | reverse complement strand
TTCCGACCTGCTGGCCCTTGTGACGGGTTCGCGCCAAGCTCCAACGGCTGCGACTACGACGGCTATCACCAGCCTGGTGCGCGCCGGGGCATACAACGTGAATGGTCTGCGCAGTATGTTTAACAATTTTCTGTTAGACGGCATGGATAACAACGCATACGGTGAAAGTAATCAGGGGTTCGACAACCAGATTATCCAACCGCCGCCTGACTCAATCTCGCAGTTTCAAGTCGTCACTAATAATGAGAGTGCTGAGTATGGGCGCTCTGCCGGTGCAACGATTAACGTAGCGACCAGAAGCGGCGACAATCAATTCCATGCGACGCTTTATGAATTCTTGCGCAATACTGATCTGAATGCATTCGGCTATATCAAGGCCATCAGCGGTACGTATGTCTTTCCCAAGCCCGCGTTCAATCGCAATCAATTTGGCGTGAACTTTGGCGGACCGATCTTGAAAAACAAACTCTTCTACTTTGTCGACTACGAAGGGTTTCGCCAGACGCTGACGCCAACGGTCGTTTTCACTGCGCCCACAGAAAATGAAATCGGCATAAACGGCTCCAATTCGTACACGCCGATCCTTTCCGTGGATGTGCAGAACCCACTGACTGGAGCGTTTTATCCGGCCGGCAAGCCGATTCCCAATTCAGCTTTGAATTCTACATCCAGGCAAATCCTTGGATACTTCGCCACGCTGCCTTCGAACTGCCTTGTTGCACCGAGTAGTTCGCTGATCAATAATTCGACTGGTCTGGCTGCAAATGATTGCGCTACCAATGCGCCCTTTACCGATAACTCAGACAAGGGTGATTTGCGTATCGACTTTCAGCAAAATGAAAAAAGTTCCTGGTTTTTGAAGGTCAGCGACCGCAAAGAAACGGGCATCAACCACGTCACCGAGCCGCTTCCGCTTGACGGTCAAGCGAACGGCAATGGGCGCACAAAGATTCTCGATCAACAAGTCGCGCTCGGCTATACACATCTATTCAGCTCGAACAAAGTCCTCGATGCGCGCCTTGCTCTCTCGGGCACACAAGCGGGAAAGTACACGCTTTCAATCGGCGATAACGCGATTTCATTTCCTGGCTTGCCGACCGACCCGACCGTTGCAGGCGGTCTGCCGACGACCAGCTTAGGCGGAAGCTTTAGCGCCTTTGGCCGTCAGAACACCAACCCGCAATGGCAGAATCCTTCGCTACTCGATCCCAAGGTAAACTTTTCTTGGGTCAAGGGGAAACACTCGCTGAAGTTCGGCTATGAGTACGAACATATCTGGATGGAGGTGCAGGACTCTAACCCGCTGTTTGGTTCCTTCACGTTCAACAAGGGATATAGCCTCTGCCCTGCAAATGCCGGCGCAAGCTGCAACTTGGCGTCGCAGAATAACAAGGCCGTCTCCGATAATTACTGGGCAGACTTTCTGTTTGGACTTAGCAGTAACTACGCGCTAGCGACTTACTTTAAAGCTCACCTGCTACAAACTATGGACAGCGTTTATGCCCAGGACGATTGGAAGATCAATTCAAAACTGACATTAAATCTGGGTCTGCGCTGGGAGTACGGTTCGCCCTACTCTGAGGTTCATAACAACCTTTCCAACTTCGATCCCGCAACCGTCTCCATGCTAACGCTGACTCCTGGCGCAACCAAGACAGCTGACATAACTCCTTATAGCGGCGGCGGCGTTTACGGCAAGACGCTTGTTAACCCATCACTGGGAGACTATGCGCCACGCGTAGGCTTTGCTTATGCAGTTACTCCATCGATGGCTGTTCGCGGTGGCTACGGAACAAGCTTTGTGCATTACACGCGCGCAGGCTCAGGAGATATTTTGCCGATTAATGCGCCGAATGCACTGTTCATTTCTGTCACGCAATCGACTCCTACAAAGGCGAATCATTGCACCAGCACAGCCTCAACTTCTTGCTACGTCACTATGGACCAAGGGTTTCCGGCAAATCTTGCAACGGCCTCAAACTTTTATCCTGGTACTGACAATGTAACTTACATTCCCAAAGATACGAAGGATAGTTATGTCGAGAGTTACTTTCTCAGCGTTCAAAAAGAACTGGCAAAGAACACGCTTCTCGACATCGCTTATATCGGAAATCATGGCGTTAAGCTACAAGGATTTGTGAACGCCAACCAGATGAATCCTGCTGCGGGATTGACGGGGGTTCCGACAGGGTCCGGTTTTGCGCGTCCCTACCCAACATGGGGAACGCAGATATCGCCGAGTAGCTATGTCAACGGCGATATTACCGAGGCATTGAATGGCTTCTACTCTCACTTCAATGCGTTGCAGGTACGCTATGAGCAGCGCTTTGTGGACGGGCTTACGCTGTTGAATTCCTTCACGTGGGAACACTCTCTCGACAACGCCAGCGCTTCGCTCGAAGGTAACACGCCTTCGCCGCAAGACGCGAATAACTTACGCGCCGACTACGCGCAATCGGACTATAACTTGCCAGTTGCCAATGTGACCAGCCTGGTTTACGACTTACCGGTGGGACACGGTCGTCGAGTTCTTGCCAGCGACCGCCCGGCTCTTGATGCAGTGATAGGCGGCTGGCAAATTAGTGCTATTAATACAGCGCAGGGTGGCACACCATTTAATCTGACCTATACACCCAACAGCGCCAACCTGGTGTCTCCGCAAATAACGGCGACTTATCGCGGAGCCAATGAATACAGGCCAAATGCCGTTCCCGGTCAGGACTTTGTAACATGCCATTCGGGACATTCCTGCCTGGCCCAGAAAAATGCGACCAATGGCACGATCAACTATGTCAACCTGAACGCATTTAGCTTGCCGGCGACCACAGATGCAAACAAAAATCTGCTAAGTCCGTTTGGTAACGCGCCGCGAAATCCAGGACGCACGCCGAACTTTTATCAGACCGACTTGGACCTCAACAAGCGGTTCAACACGCCGATTGAGCGGATGAAGGTTGAATTCCGCGCTGAGCTATACAACGTCTTTAACCACACTAACCTTTACTTGCCGTCAAGCGGCCTGGGCAGCGCATCCGGAACGTCCGCGACGGTGACACCCTCTGTCGGCAACGGCGTTGTGTCAGGAACGTTCGAGCCGCGCATTGTGCAATTCGGTTTGAAAGTCATTTACTAGCAATTGAATTAACAGGCCGGCCTGTGCGAAGTTTTGCGCAGGCCGGCTTTTTTTGTAACGATGATGTTGATTCCTTGATTCAACCCTCGCGCAAGCAATTTGTATACTGTTATTGGCCTATAGTCACCGCAGTCGGCTCAGTAACCGAAGTATTTGCAGCCGCTATATTTCGATAGTGAACGTGTGGAAGCGCGGTTGCAGTGGATCTATTCAAGCGCGGAATTTGTTTGCCGAGTTCTAGTTGCTTATCGGCCGAAGGTCAGTTGCGCGTGATCAATGCAGTTCGTAGCAGAGTTGGAGCAAGTTATGCGCGGAAAACCGGAGAACGGCGCGGCCGAGAAAGAACTTCTCGACGAGGATTCGACTCACGTTGATGAGGGCCAGATTCGGAACGCGGTCAAAGGAAAGATGATTCTCGTTACAGGCGCAGCGGGATCGATTGGTTCTGAGCTGTGCCGGCAGATTGCACGGTTTCATCCTGCTGGGATTGTCGGCTTCGAGGTTGCGGAATCGGCGCTGTTTGAAATTGACCGCGAAATGCAGCGAAGTTACCCGCTGATTCCGTTTCATGCCGAGATTGGCAGCATTCAGAATCGCGCGCGTATCGATGAAGTGCTCAGTCAATACCGGCCAGAGATGATCTTTCATACCGCGGCTTACAAGCATGTTCCGCTAATGGAAGCGCATCCTTTTGAAGCGGTCGAGAATAATATCTTTGGAACTTATAACGTGGCCATGGCTGCGGCGAATCATAGCGTCGAAGATTTCATTTTGATTTCTACCGACAAGGCCGCTCGTCCTACAAGCGTGATGGGTACAACGAAGCGCGCAGCGGAGTTACTACTTGCGGCTTTGCAAAATGGGGGGACGCGCTACTTGGCGATTCGTCTGGGAAATATTCTTGGCTCGAACGGCAGCGTTGTACCGATCTTCAAAAAGCAGCTTGCGGTGGGCGGACCGATTACTGTGACGCATCCGGAGATGCGCCGCTACTTTATGACAAATCCAAATGCCTGTCGGCTCCTGCTGCAAGCTTCGGCAATCGGCGCGGGCGGTTGTGTTTACGTTTTGGATATGGGGCAGCCAATCAAGATTCTCGACCTTGCCAGAAGAATGATTTTGTTGTCGGGATACAAACAGGACGAGGTGAAAATCGAATTCACAGGAATCCGTCCGGGAGAAAAACTAGAAGAAGAAGGTATGCTCGAAGGTACAGTTCCGACCTGTCACGAAAAAATTTGGAAACTACGAACCTTGCCCACAATCGATTTGCTGACAGGCCTCGATTCGCTGCGCGACATTTGCAAGGCTCGCGATCTTGGCCGCCTGGTTGTCGCGCTGAAAAAGGTAGTTCCTGAGTACAGCCCCAGCGCCTCACTGATAATTCGTGCGAGGCGCCAGGAAACTATAG
>CAZASC010000283.1:0-4547 GCA_964487695.1 uncultured Victivallales bacterium | reverse complement strand
GTGCCCACGCTGAATTGGCCTCAATAGACCGCAGAGTGGATGAAATTGCGCTGCAACAACTTTCTGACATTGAAGTTGATGGCGCTCCTATGCGGGCGCAAAAACTGGCGGAGTTAGTGGTAACAGGGCAGGAGTTGCACGGTTGGTTTGACGACACAGTATGCCTTTCCTCTGAGAATGCGCCGCCTTTTTCCGATAGTGATGCTGGGCGTCTACGAGATATTCTCCGCGCTCTTGGTCCTGACATTATCTATTCTCAGTCGAGAATACCTTCAGCAGATACGCTTCCTACTGTCTCTGAGTTAACTGCATTGCATGAGTTGCTGGTTCAGAGGGAACGAATTGAAGCTGATGTTGATAGTGTAGAACTGATTACGCTGAGGACGTTCACTCCCCGGACTCTGGAATATGCACGGAAAATGCTTGCGCTCATAGAAGAGGCTCTCGGCGAACTTTCAGACATCGAAGAATATGGTGAAAGCTGGCCTCTGGAGCTACGGATTAAATGCCGTCAGTCCTTGTTTGCGTCAGAACGTGATGCCCTAGAATCACTGCTACACGGATTGGATGATCTCATACTCTTAAACGCTGATTTCCTCAAGCGACCTGTAAGTTTTCCAGAAGAAGGTTTACAGCATTCAAGAACGCTCGAAGCTGTCAAACAAGCCGCAAATACCGGAAAGCCATTTGGCTTTATCGCAGTTGGCGCTGGCGATGCGAAAAAATATATTTCTTCCGTATTCATCGTTGGCCGCAGTCCGTCCACTATCGAAGAATGGCGGCACGTACAGAAGTTTGTCAGCTTCCACCGAAGCATTCAGGAGTTTTGCATTCGCTGGAACGCAGTCAAGGACTTGTTGTCTGTGCCCGCTCTTGAGGGCGGGTTCGGTGGGATGCGCCAGATTGTGAGCGTAGCGACAATTGCGCGTAAGGCCCACAAACTCGCAACGCTTTATGATGATGTGCTTGTAAAACAGGCGCGTGAAGTATTCAAGGACGTTCCACTCGATGCTCTGACTGGCGGTCGAGAGGAGTTGGAGTCTATTCGCCAACATCTCATACAAATACTGACACTCGACGAACTATCGCAAGCACCCGTGCAACGGAATGCACTTAACGAAAAAATTGCAGGTGGCTCTGGCCCTATTGTTGGTGATTTTCGTTCATTCTTGGAGACGATGCTTGGAAATCAATCGGTTTCAAGCGCGGCTATCTCCTCAAGGTATTCAGAGATTCTAGCAGAAATTCGCCGTATTGCTGGCCTCGGTTCGGACCTATCGTTTGTCAACGAGTATATAGACAAGATAATAGCTGCTGGCGCTCCAAAACTTGCACATCGCATACGCACAACGCCCGTATCCCCTTCGGGTGAAGACACAGCCTTACCGACTACATGGCGAGATGCTTGGACCTGGGCAAGAATTCGTGCCCACCTGGAACGCATTGAGGGAAGATCAGAACTCCTGTCGCTTGCTAATCGCAGGCGTGAACTGGAAAGTGGACTGGCACGTTTATATCGAGAAATGGTTGCGAAGTCCGCGTGGCTTGAAACCAAAAAGAATGCCACTCACAAAGTTCTACAGGCGCTTGCGGGGTATGCTATCGCAGTTCGTAAGATAGGCCAGGGAACGGGACCGAATGCAACAAGGTATCGGAGAGAAGCCCGTCAAGCCATGTATGAGGCGGCAGGAGCAGTTCCGTGCTGGATTATGAATCATCACCGAATCTCGGAGGCCATGCCCGCGGATATTGGGATGTTCGACTTGGTGGTTGTTGATGAAGCAAGTCAGTCCGATCTTTGGGCACTCCCTGCAATTCTTAGGGGAAAGAAGATTCTTGTCGTTGGAGACGATAAGCAGGTTTCACCTGACGGCGGATTTATAGACAGTGTTCGGATTCAAGAACTAATAGACCGTTTTCTTAGCAAGCAACCGTATGCCGCACAAATGGCACTTGGGTCGTCGCTATATGATTTAGCCGCTCGTGTATTTGCCGCGAATCAGGTAATGCTGCGTGAGCACTTCCGTTGCGTTCCGCCAATCATTGCATATTCAAATCGGATATTCTATAAAGGGCAGATTCACCCGCTACGGATTCCGCGAGCAACCGAGCGCATCGAACCTCCCCTCGTTGATATTTATGTAGAAGGAGGAACAAGAGATCGCCACGATTGCAATGACTATGAAGCTCAGGCAATCGCAGATGAGATCAATGAGATATTGAAGAACGATCAGTTTAGGGGTAGAACGATTGGAGTTGTTTCACTTCTTGGAACAGAGCAAGCAAAGCATATCGACTCTGTTGTGACTCAACAGTGCAATATGGCTGAACTGCGTAGAAGAAAGTTTTTGTGCGGTGATGCGCGGACGTTTCAAGGCAGCGAACGACACATCATGTTTCTATCTATGGTTGTGGACCCAATGAACTGCAAGGCCCTTTCTGGGAATATGTTCGATCAAAGATTCAACGTGGCTGCGAGTCGTGCCCAGGACCGTATGTATTTGGTGCATTCAGTAAAACTGTCTGATTTGTCGGATAAAGACTTACGTGTTGGTCTCCTCGTTCATTTCGATAATCCATTGGTCGTGGACAAAGCTGAAGCTGAGGTTCTGATTGATCGCTGCGAGTCAGGCTTTGAAAAGCAAGTGTACTCGGAATTGGTGTCCCGTGGATACAGAGTTACACCACAAGTAAAGACAGGCGCATACCGAATCGACATGGTAGTCGAGGGAAGCGGCGATCTACGTTTGGCGATTGAATGTGATGGGGACGAGTTTCACGGCCCTGATCGTTGGCAGCATGACATGAACCGCCAACGTGTCCTTGAGCGGGCAGGTTGGAATTTCTGGCGCTGCTTCGCTTCTACCTGGACGCTCAGGAAAGACGAGGTGCTTGAGGAGTTGACGCAGCGTCTCTACAGCATGGGAATCGAACCTATGGGCGCAATCGAACGTGCTACGCGACTAGTCGAAAAGAGAGTATGGAGATGTCAATCTGAGCAGACGGAATCTTCGCTTCAGCAACCTGGCAATGAATACAAAGGAGAGGCGAGTGAGCGTGATAACAGTTCTGTTCAATTGAGTTTTGCAATCTCCGATCGAGTTGTTGTGCCAACTCAAGTAGCAGCGGCGCTCAGCAAAAGTGAATTGAGCGCAACCGGCAAGGTTCCAACACCGATTACCAGCATTTCATCGTCGGTTGCAGTCGCGAGGAAGAATATCGAATCCGAAGTGCTGCCGCGAATAACGTCGCCTATGCGCGTGGAATCCAGACAAATGCGCATTCTCCAAAAGGGCGATAGGGTCACCTACATGACCAATAAGGGCAAGAAGCGCGCTGGAGTAATAGCCTGGACTGACGGCAAGCAGGTCAAGATTGATGATAACGGTGCAACTGTGAGCAAGAACGTGGATGATGTTATTGCGATCCAGAGTCCGGGTGCTGCTCAAGTGAACTGATAGCAAACGCTGGTAGCATGGCACGCCTGCAAGGGCTTTCGCAGGCGCGGGCTTTTTTAATAGTCGTAGCAGCTTTGCGACCGACAACTCTAATTGAAGAATTGGAGTAACCCGTAACATGCCTCTTGAGATCGTCCGAAAGCAAACGCCTGAGGAAGAGGAACTTCTTCGCAAACGGGAGGAATTGGCCTCCGTTCGAGCCGCCCTGGCAGAACGCGAACTGGAACTGGCCGATTTTCGCGCTCAGTTGAAGAGCTTCGAAGGCCGCTATCTGCGGCAGGTCGGCGTACTGTATGCCGAGTTGGATGACTGGGAAGCCAAAATCGCAGAGATTGAAGCCTCGCTCAAGCCTTCGGCGACGGCAAGCCAGCGTGCCCAGGAGACGAGAAAAAGGGCGGAAGAAACACACGAGGCTACTCATGGGGAGGCGTCGAAGGCGAGGGATTTTCAGCCATCGGCGGACCTGAAGAGTCTCTTTCGGGAAGCTGCCAAGCGTATCCATCCTGATTTTGCCAAGGATGAGACAGACCGGGAACTCCGTACTCGATTGATGGCTCAGGTGAACGAGGCCTACAGTCAGGGGGATGCCGATGCTCTCCAGCGAATCCTTGATGACTTCGGGAACTCGCCAGAATCCGTTCAGGGCGAAGGCATCGGCGCAGAGTTGGTTCGTATCATCCGCCAGATACATCAGGCGAAGAAGAATATCGCAGCCATCGAGCAGGAATTGGAAAGCCTACGCGCCAGTGAAATAGCGCAATTGAAACAAGATGCTGAGGCGTCTCGACAAGAGGGCCGAGATCTTCTCGCCGAACTTGCGGCAGATGTCCACAAGAGGATTGCAAACGTAAAGAAGAAGCACGAGACACTATCATCGGAGGTGGAGAAGCGTGGCTGATAAGTATGCTATCCAGCACATTCCGGGAAACGGAAAGTTTCACCTTACTCAATCGGGCGCTCGCTGCGGTCTCATCGCTCGGGGTCGTAAAGATGCTGCCAACCTTTCGGCAGGCACACCTCAAACGCAAGAAACTACCCGTTTGATGGATTTCGACTTCGTTGTATTGGATTTTGACAGGGGTGACATCG